>JAUYJN010000010.1 GCA_030700255.1 Candidatus Peregrinibacteria bacterium
ACAAAGGTGAAGTGCGGAATATTCCTGTAGAATCAGCTCTGGGGCAAACCGTGGGGTCGCTCGATGCAAATCGAAAATTAGAAAATGAACCATTCCAAAAATCTTGTACTAGTACGAGTCAGAGTCCCGAAAACCGCATAACAAAGTCAATTTATATGAAATTAAATGTGAAAACGATTGAAAGATTGAAAAAAAATAAAGGCGATAGAGATTGGGATGCGCTAAGCCATATGAGATCTTGCATCATATCTCGCGCTTCGCGCTCGATTCAACACACGCCCCAGACACTTTAGTGCCACTTTGCAAATCACACGAACGGCTTGCGCATGCAGGTCTAATTGAAAATGAGGAGGGCTCACCTGTGAAGCTTGGGCACGGGGTGGCCTTGGCAAAAGGCACTGCCGCAAATGTAGTAATCAACTGGGCGATAAAAGAAGAGGCAGACAAAGCTCATCCCAAATACCAAATCGACAAAAAAG
This sequence comes from Candidatus Peregrinibacteria bacterium, assembly GCA_030700255.1. Lineage (NCBI taxonomy): Bacteria > Candidatus Peregrinibacteriota > Candidatus Peregrinibacteria bacterium. The sequence continues at coordinate 480 of JAUYJN010000010.1, forward strand.
TGGGGGCATTTTACGTCCACTGAACAATATTTCACCTGAACGGTGAGCTGGCATGACTCGCAAAGGCTCAGAACGTCATGCGACTGGAAGGGTTGTAGAGGAAATGTTAGTAGGTGAAATGCCAGGTCCAGCTAGAGATCCATTCGAGGTGATGATTGCTATAGCACAACGTAATACAAATTATTCTAAAGCCCAGAAGTTAGCTTTGCTGTCACTTCATGCAATTCCTGAGCTTGCCCCAGTGGAAAAGGCTGCTCGAAATATGCCAGGTATTCTTGATGCTTTGCAGAGCATGAATTTAGCAGGGCGCTTGCAACATATAAGCAGTGTAAGTGAATTGATGGATGAGCTTTTCACTGGTGGTAATTTGCTGGCTGTATACTAGTTGCAAAGAACTGAGTTCTTGAGTAGTATTCGGGTACTTAAAAATCCTATACATACTATGGCAAAATCAAAAAACAAAAAGGCGAAGCGAAGCGGAGCCTCTAAGGGTGAAAATAAAGCTCCAAATAAAGTAAAAAAACATGTGGAGCACAAAGTGCATAAAAAGCACGATGAAAAGCATGTGGCCGAGGCGAAGCCGAAGGCCAAACGAAGTTTGCTTGGAAATTTGAAGAATAAATTTGCGGCTTTGCTTTTGATATTACTTGGACTTATGTCAGTTGTTTTTATAGGAGCATTTTTTGTAAAAAAAGCGTTTGAGCCACTCGATATAGCGAACGTACTTCCTTTTGATGAGACTGTTGCAATGGCGAGCTTGGATGGATTGAGCTTGGTTAAAGATAGAAGTGCGATTGACTCTTTGGCGGATGGATCGTCATTTGGAATAAATGATTTAACATCGGTAATAGAGGAAGCGCTCGATGCGAATTTTGAAACTGACATCAAACCTTGGCTTGGATTTAAGCATGGGTATGCACTTTTGCAAATGACGGATGAGAACGGTGTGGATAAATACGAGCATGTGCTTTTCATACAATCGATAAATAAAAAAGCGACATTGGATTTTCTTGGAAAATTCCAACTCGAAAGTCTCAAGGATGGATTAACTTCTGAAAAATATAATAATTATTCTATATATAGTTTTGCAGTTGGACAGAATGTAAGTTTTCTTCTGCTTGATAAATATTTTGTATTTGCCAGAGATGCGCAAGCTTTGAAAAAAATTGTAGATGTGAGAATTGGCGAAGCGGATGCTTTGATTTCACATGATGAATTCCTTGCCGTCAGAAATAATTTGAAAAAAGATATTGGGTTTGTATATTACATTCCGGTGAAGTTGTTTGATTATTATATGGGTGAGGAGCTCAGTTCCGGGAGTGCCTTGATTCGGCCGATTTTGTCGTTATTTCAAAGTCAGGGGCATAGCATGATCTTGAATGATAAGGCGTTGATAGTTCAAACTTATATGAATTTTGATACAGCTCAGAGCGAGGAGAGATTGCCAAAATTGACCAGTCATTATGATGGAGATTTATTGCGAGTTATGCCTCCGCATTTCGAATATTTCTGGGGGTCACGTGATCTTTCGAGGGTAATTGCTGAGTTTGGAGTTGTACTAAATCAGCTGCATCCATCGAGCTTCAATGTTTTGGAAGGAGTGCTAAATGCAAAAAAAGAACAATACTTCGGATACGAAGTTGATTTGAGGGAAGATATATATAAAGTGTTTGAAAATGAATTTGCACTTGGGTTATATGCAGGTCCTGACCACATAGATTATTTGTTCGTTGCAGATGAGCAGGATCCTGATCGTATAGCAAAACTTCAGGCTTACTATATGGCGGCTATGCAGGAAAATGGTTACAGAATCCTCGAAGAAGGAGCTCCATTGAATGAGGGTAACTCAAAGAGTGATCAGATATCTGTATTCCCTTTTGATGGCAGAACGAACATGTATGCAACGATGCACAAAGATATTTTTGTTATGGGTACAAGTAGAGAACTCATCGAGGAAACTTTGACGCACATCGATGAGGGCGGACTACCTTCAAGTGATTTTACGATAAGTTCATATTTGAAGGATTTTGATGAAATAAATATAGCATCTCCTGCATTGATGGGAGAATTGCTCGGTGAAAAATGGAGCAAATACTTGAATAATTTTACGCGAATCAAGGCTGCTAAATCTATTTTCCCAAGTGGTATGGCTCTCGTACATGTGTTTGAGTTTTAGAAAATATATTTGATACACCATGAAAAAAGTTGATACGATTACAAGAATCGGCGAAGATGGGGCGGCAGGCAGTATGCCTGGCGCAAGCACTAAAAACTGGAAATCGTATTATACGATTTTTGCAATAGCTCTATGTTTTGTTTTTTTTGTAAATGCGATCAGCATAGTGCAGAAGCTTTTTAATGTGAAAAGCGACGTAACGTATGCGGTGCAGCAGGGGTATAATGAATTTTTGGCAAATATAAATGAGCGAAATGATTTTTCAAAAGCGAGGCAGTATTTTTTGGATGCAAAAGTTGAAATGGAAACCATAATCGGAGACGGTAAGTTTTTGAATGATAATACATTGCTTGATACGGTAGCGAATATGATTCAAATCGGAGTCGAGCTTACAGATGGAGCCGAGTTAACTCTCAAGGTTGAAGATATGTTGCTTAGTAATTTTAAAAATTTAAGTGGTGAGAAAAAACTTGGAGAAATCGAGGCGACATTGGATGATGCTATTGCGCATGTCGAAAACGCAGTAAATCTTTTTGAAAAAATTTCGTTAAATTCTTTAAAGGTGCAACTTTCAAAAGAAAACTATGCGCATATTTTGACACTCAAAGATCAAGTGACAAAGCTTGATCAAACCCTCAAAGAGATAAAAAACAACATTCATCCATTATTCAAATTCTTGGGAGTTCGTTACCCGAACAAGGTTCTTGTTTTGCTCCAAAATAATAATGAAATTAGGCCAACCGGAGGGTTTATTGGCTCGCTGGGATTTATCGATCTCAACGATGGTCGTATCGAAAATATTCAAGTGAGAGATGTGTATGATTTTGATGGGCAGGCATTCGATAGAATGCCAAACTCAGAGATCTCAATAGTGTCAGGTCAAGATTGGGGGATCCGTGATTCAAATACATCTCCGGATTTTGAAATCTCAGCTCGCCAAGCAAAGCGGTTTTTGGAAGAAGCCAAAGGGCCGGGGGTTGATAGTGTCGTGGCGATCGACCTTGAGTTCATGCGCAGCATTTTGAAAAAAACAGGCCCGATAGAAATAGAAGAATTTGCATTAACTCTCGATGCTGAGAATTTCGATATCATTCTTTCTTACATCATAGAATCAAAAACTTTTGGTAAAAATAGTCCGAAGGAAATTTTGAAATATTTCTTGGCTGATTTGGAGGCGCAAGTATTTGAAAAACTCGATCCACTTGAATTGGTAGCGCTAATTGCAGATGGTGTAAACGAAAGGCATGTGCAGATGTATAGCGATGATTCTGATATTCAGGAGTGGTTCAAGGAACTTGGCGCAGCAGGACATTTGAGCTCCGCCGCTCCATATAATGACTATCTCAATGTGATAGATATTTCAGTTGGAGGTAATAAATCAGATATGTTTATGTGGCAGGCTATCAAGCATGAAAGTTTCATAAAAAAAGATGGTGCGATTACAAACCAACTTACGGTCAAACGTACGCATACATGGAATAATGATGTGGAAAATTTTGTGCACGATCAATTGAGAACGGCCGGTGTGTTTGAACCTCATCCGGAGATGATGCGCATCCTTGGTAAAGATACAAACAAGGTCATGGTTCGTGCTTACATACCATATGGATCGCAGTTAAAAACAGTTATCGGAGTTCCAAAAGAAGAAATTAGAACTATGATGGATGAAGTTATCACTTATGATAATAATGGAAAAACCACTCGTAAATTAACTTACTTTTTGTTCCCAATGGATACGGTGATTGGCGGAACCAAAGAGGTTGTACTTACATATGATTTGCCATTCAAACTTAATTTTGATCCGCTCGATGATTATAGGCTTTTCTTCGATAAGCAAGCGGGGCTCAAGTCGGTAGACTTTGAGAAATACATATACTACGCTAATGGGTTGCGAAGCTACGTTACAAACCCTGAATTTACAGAAAGCGAAGATGGCGAGCTATACCGCGCAGTACTCCGCACCGACCGCATGGTCGGCGCTGCCATCGGAGAAGAGTAATTTACCAATTTATGGGTGCTGAATCTAACAATCAGGATAGAAGCGCGGAGATGAAAGCTCATTTACTTCGAATAGAAGAAGAGGTGGAGTCAGAAGGGGGGATCAAAGATACTCTATTTGAAGAAAACGAAGAGACGGAGAAGGGGATTGAAGACCTTAAACGTTTTTATGAGATAAAGGCCGTGTTTGATGAGTATATGTCACGACATGACAGTGATCCTGTGATTGAGCGTCAGATTGATGTTTTAAATGATCCCATAAAAATCAGGGAAATAATCGAATTAGGATTGATTCCACGTATAGTGACCTTTGATGTGAGCGCATATTATTCACCAATAGAAGGCCAGAGGTCTTATGGAAAGACGAGTAAGGACGAGGGAACTAACGAGACTATGTATGATGAAGACGGTAATAAAATATATAGGCAAATAAAGTTTGGTGAAGCAAAAGCCTTAAATGGAAAAGGTGAGGTCGGTAAAAGTGGGATGTCGGTTTTCCGAGGTATGGTAGCTGCTCCGGACAATGCTAACTATCCATATGGGACTAAAATATACTTACCGGGTATAGGAATGTGTGATGTGCAAGATAGAGGGGGAGCAATAGTAAAAGCAGGTGGAAGAGGTAATGAGTTCGATAGATTGGATGTTTGGATGGGGCTTGGGGACGCTGCCCGTGAAAATGCACGTGATTTTGGTCGTGATAATTTTATAGAAGCTTTGGTTTTTGGTCCTAGAGAGGATATAGAGGCTGAAATAGAGGGTGATAGTTGGCTTGATCGAGATCCTAGTGGTGGTGAAATGATTAGCTTAAATTAGCTAGACTTATCTAAACTTAGCTAAAATGAGTTAAAACTCGTAAAAGAGGGTTAAATATGAAAAAAGTCTTGCAAAGCATAATTGAGTCTGCTTAAATAGCTTTAAAGGGATTAAAGGACCTTAAACAAAAACAAACCTTAGAAAACAAAAACAAAATGGATTAAAGCTTGGGAAAACATAATGAACTATGGTAAAATTAGTTCGAGAGGGATGTTTTCCCTAGCTTTAGTCACTCAATACACCCACCCATGCAAAAGATCTACACGCCTGAACAGGTAGCATCAATGCTACAGCTTCACCCTTTGACTGTAACGAAATACATCAAAATGGGTAAGCTAAAGGCAAGTAAAATCGGCCGAATATACAGGATTGGAGAGGATGATGTGAAAATGTTTCTTGATGAAATGAGCTAGAAATAAATATAAAAATAAAGCGTACAATAATGATTGTTAACTGTTTAAAATGCGGAGTTGCGATATCGACAAAGATTGATTCATGTCCTTATTGCAGAGTGGGGACTGCGGAGTTGTCACATTCTTTAAGTGGAATGTTCAACCAAAGAAAGAAACTTAAACAAAAATATTCTGGAACAATTTTTAGTCTTAGTCTAAAGTCGTAAATATATTTCTTCTTCGGATTAGCCCAGACTAAACAAAACAAAAAATAGTGCGTCTGCGAATTATTCTGCGGATCGTACTCAAAACAAAAAAAACAGTGGCTCTATTCACACGGATAGTCCCTGTTTTTGTTTATTAATAAAACTTTTAAAGATTTAACCGTAGATAGTTTGTTTATAGCAGGCTTGGCAGTACATTTTGGCTGTGGTATTTGGGGCATGGCTGGTCCATGTTTGTGAATTGCATTTTGTGCATGGGCGCTCCCAGAGTGACCGTGGTGTCCTTTGGGCCATGCGATCCGAGTATCGTTCGTCAGGGTGAAGTTGTGGGAGCGGTAGGTTGTTGTTGCGATAGAATTCAAGCTCGCCTTTCGCGATGCGAAAGGCTCGCCCACTTCGTTTACAAATAATTGCTTTCGTGAGGATTGAGTTATCTACTTCATTTATTGTTTGAGGCAGATCTTCGGCTTGAATGCTTTTATTGAGGGCTGGCGGTGTTGGGATATAGTTAGACCATCGATATCCTTTTGCTTCTGCTTGTTCTTTGGTTATAGGGTAATACTCTATTGCCCGGCCTTGATTGTATGCAAAAGGTGAAAAGTTAATTGGGAAGAACTCACCGAATTCTCCATTTGGAAAGGATTCGCTCCGCGAATCTGTCATATGCTCAATAATTTTCGGAACCAATGCTTCGTATTCTGCGCGGGAGTATTGTTTATTGAGTATGCAGTATTCTTTGCTGACGAGGCCGGCACATCCGAATAGATTTTTAGAATTGTGTACGCAGTCACAGTAATCGATATAATTATTGTCATAGCTGAAGTGAGAGAAGCGAGCCTGAGTGCTATTGGTGATAGCATGGCATTCATATGTGAGTTCTGACCATCCAACATGATATGCATCCATTGAATCTTTCATATCAATACTGTCATATAGATAGCTAGAATCTTCTGAATGAATTGAGTCAAATGAGTAATAGACATTTTTTGATTCGAATAATAAATCGCCAATAGAATTTTCTGAATTTATGATGTATGTCACAGGGCGAATAGCGATGCCATTTTTTATATTAATATATTCTTTTCTTAATTCTTGGAGTTTCTCTATAGATAATGGAAATAGTTTCGCTATTTCTGCTTCGTATTCTTCGCGAGTATACTGCACATTTCGAATACAGTATTTGGCATTTCTTAAATTCCAACACATGAAGCTGTCTTTTACGCCTATGCAATCGTAGCAAAACCAGAGGTCGGAGCACTGACGTATGAAGTCGCAGAAAAATACTTTGTAGCTATTCCATGCATAATAGGTTTCGTAAGCTATCTCGTTGTTTTCTACGAAATACGAGCAATCTATGGAGTCGCGAGAACTCATTATCCAATCTGAGTAGTAGCAGTCTTCACTGTTGAATATGCATCCGGATAAGTAGCAATTTTTATTTTTACCAGCATGATTTGTATATTGTGAATTCTCACTTTGTTTATTCACAAGTGCGGCGCGAGGCACTTCCAGTTGAAGCTCTCTGAACTGTTCGAAAAATGGACGGCTGAAATCAAAATCTCGTCCATATTCAAGTCCATCCCATTTGTCCGACCACCATATATCTGATTCATAAACTTTAAACGGAGAGTCCGGCGGGTACATAGAGACGATATCTTTTCCAGAAAAATCGCACTTACGTTTGTACATGAATCGTTCATTTCTCCATGCCAAGCGACGTTGTTGCCGGCAATCATGACAGTGGGTAGGGGATGGCACGCCAATCTTTTTATATAATTCTAAATCTTTATCCGTTATTTGAAATTCTCGTGAACAGTTGGTGCAGGTAGTCATGGTGAATTAGGTTAATATCTATCAGCTTTATCGTAGGCAAGTGTAAGTATTGGGCCTTTGAATTGTGGCTCGTCCCTTCTTAGGTAGTATCTTGCGAGAAGTTGTGCCGCCATAGTTGAGTTACCGTATGCTGTATCTGGAGGTGGGTATGAATGTCGGAGCTTGGCAATGTCAGATTTTTTTGGTGCAAACAATAAAGTACTTACATGTTGTCCTAAGGCCTCTTTGATAAAAGGGAAATCGATCAACCCAGAGCCTCCAAGTCCTGGGTAATCATGTGGGGTGAAACTATCATTGGGTCGCATATCTTTCATGTCTTCAGTGTATCGTCTAGGTGGTTCGATCAAGTCGGCCGTGGAGACAAAGTTAGGATCTTGGGTTAGCCTGTATGCGGGACAGGCTTCAATGGGTTCAAATCCAACTACGCGTGTCCCTTGGTTTTCGCGTAGGTATTTTCCAACTGACAGTAGGGTTGCTCCATTGCCAATCCCTCCTACAAAAGATTCTATCTGAGCTGGGTATTCTCCCATGACTTCACGGGCTATATCTTCGAATGCATCGAGTGTTATTGGGTTCATGGAATGATTTACTATCCATATGCCTCTGCCAACTTGTGTGTGGCGATTCCTCATGTCACGTAGGTATCCAACCATCTTTTCTGCGCATGCCGTCATGTAGCGTTCTCTATCATCTGAAAGGTGTACTTCTGCATTTCGTTCAGCTTCATGTATTCGTGGTTGCGGTACGAAGCTTGGCATGAAGACTATGGGTTTGTATCCGAGTTTTTTTGCAAGCCATGCAAATGATACACCGGCACTTCCGGAAGACGTTTCAAGTAGTGTGTCTCCAGGTTTAATTGTGCCACCTTCTTCAAGGGCACGAAGTAGTTTGATATAACATCTGTCATAATGACTCTCCGTTGGATTGTCGGTTTCGTCTTTGACGAGTAGGTCGCCAGAAAATTCTTTATCATCATGTGAAATGATATGTAGCCGAGTCTTGCCAATGATTGCTTCGAGTCTTTCGTAAATTACGCCTCTGTCTAGCCTTTTTATATCGCTGTCAGTGACTTTTGCTTCATGTTCTTTTTCTGTAAGCCGTAATTGAAATTCTGTGCGTGCCATATTTCATAATAAATGATAGCTGACGATTTGATTATAAAATATTCTTAGAGTAAGGCAAGTCGCATTGGCTTTGGTCGCAATCATCCAATTCATTTGAGTTTAAATATTTGCTTATATAAGCCATGTTTGATATAATAAAAAGTGTCGATTATTTAAGTCAACGGTATGCAAAATTTCCCTCAATTAGAGAGAATTGGAATGACAAATAAGGAGATAAAACTATATCTCAAGTTGCTTGAATTCGGTGACGCAGGGGCAAATACACTTGCGAGAAGTACAAATGAAAATAGAACTACTACTTATAGTTTGCTCAATTCAATGATTGATAAGGGGTTCGTAAGTTACTATAAAAAGGGCTCTTTGAAACATTTCGCACCTGTTAACCCAAGCATGCTTGTAGCGAAATTTTTAGACGATGCAAATCAGCTTAAACGTATTTTACCTGAACTTCTAGCTGTGACGAACTCACTTGCACACAAACCAAAAATTACTTTTCACGAAGGCTTGGATGGAATCAAACATATATGCGGATTGATCCTTTCAAAACCTGGATCGGTGCGTTATAGCTTTATGGGAATTGATAAAGACAAGATGGATCCGGACGTATTTGAGTATTATGAAAATGATTATATAAACAAAAGAATTGAAAAAGGTATTAAATATATAGGTATAGTTGCAGGGGAAATACCTATGGGGACAGAGTATGAGAAAACGCAGGAAGGTCAGCTTCGTGAACTGAAATATATAGATAAAAATTTATTCCCACTTGATATACATATAGATATTTTCCCAGATAATAGAGTGGCACTTTTTTCACAGAATAAAGGAGAGATAATGGGGGTCGTGATTGAACATGAATCTTTTTATAACACAATGAAAACAGTCTTTAAGTTGGCATGGGCTGGTGTAGATGCGCTTGAAAAGAAAAGCTAAGTTACTCGCTACACTGAGTTTCGTTTACGAAGTCGAGGCAGTCTTTGGTTGTGTCGAGATTGATCGTTGCAGAGTCTATGGTGCTTATGAGGGTTTGGATGCGCTCTTCATAGTCAGATGAAATTGCATCTGTTGTATGTTGATACTTTGCGCGGTAGCGGGCCAGCTTGGTGGCCCGCGCTAAGTCCATTTCGTATCTGCGCTGGTCTTCTGCGATGTGAGCTGCAAGCTCTGCTTGTGATATAGAATTACTTTGGAATTCTCGAATTATCTCATCTGCAAATTTTTGTGGTGATACTTGATTTATTGAGCGAGCGAATATGCTCATGGCATTTAGTTTTAGTTCTGCCTCTGATGCGTTTTTGTTTCCGCCGTTGTCATTTAGTTTTTCTACTTCAGCATCGAGTTCTTCTTTGTCTTTTTTAAATTCTGCAACTATGCCATCTATAGTGTCGCGAAGTCCTTCGATTTTATCTCTCATCAATTCGAAATCACCCTTACATTCAAGGTATGTTTTTGCATCATATTTTTTGCTTATATCTCTCCATACCTCTTCAAATGTTTCAACTGTTTGGGTATCACTCGCCTCTTCCGTACTTTCATTTGCTGGAGCAATTTCAACAAAATATTTTTTCTGTTTTACATATTTATTGAACATTTTTGTTTTGAGGCTAGAAAGGTCCGTCGCAACTCGCTCGTTTTTCTTTGTGCTGATTAAATTTCTTAAGAAAAATAATTCAGCCTCTTTGTGATTGTATTCGAGCCTTAGATTATTTGCTGATTTGTTGTCACACATATAGTAAGAATCACGAATTTTTTCACGAAGATTTTCGAGATCATCTTTGAGTTGTCTGACAGCTGTGTACTGACATGCATTCATTTGAATGTCTTTGAAGAATGCATCAAATTCGCCGAATGAAATAAGTGAACGAAGAAACGATGCGAAATTTTCTTTACCGTTAAAACAATCAACTTGCGCAACCGGCTCATCGACAACGTCATCTGTCATCGTCTCCGAAACTTCCGCTGCATAGATCGTCCCAATACCGAGTGTCAGTACTAGCATGGTGCTGATCAGGAGGAGTCGAATTGTTGTTGTAATGTTTTTCATTTATTTGTTTTATACTTTTCGCTGGCGCATACTTCGCCAACTAATCACAAGTTTTTTTGCTGCGGAGAGCTTCACAGGAATTCGCATTAATATCATTGTTCATCTGGTCGAGTGCTGATACTAATGAGGTGGTTGTCTCTATTTGCATAGATAGATCTCCATATCCTTTTGCATATGAATCTAGGTCTTGTTGGAGTAGGGCCATTTCTTTATTGAATGCGAGTTCTTTTTCACGGGCAACATTTGCATCATCAATTTCTGCAAATATAGAGCTTGCATTACGAGTGCCGGAAAATGCAACAGTATGTCGTGTCACAGCATCAGCCCTCTCCCCTTTCCCGAATCCAAATCCTTCAGTCATCTCTCTACGGAAATCTTCAAATGGATTATTGCTTTGAAATAAAGGGTCTGACTCTTGCGGAGCCGGGATAGGTTTTTTGATTGCATATATATTTAGGCTCGGTTTGGTTTTTAGAAATCCTTTTTTACATTTGCCGGATTCGAGTAGGTTACCCGGTGCTTTGGAAGGAGTAAGGGTTTTTGAAAGTAATAAGTCCATATTTTCGAGCATGAATTTTGCATGACAGGCGATGCAATTATCTGTTTCGGCATAACCCGATTGAGAATTACCGCTACCCGCCAGCCCTGGGCCGATGCCGGCACAGTTGTTCGTAGAGCCTTCGCCGAATTCACATTCTTGGCCGTTATTTATAAATCTCACCTCTATACAGAAAATCTTCGAGTCGGTGATGCAAAGCTCCTCATTGATCCAGTCATGCCCCTCCGCTGGTGCGATTTCATCAAAACCATCTTCTGCAGTAGTGTCTGAATCATCAGTGCCATCAAAAGACCCGGTATCATCAGCTGTAGGCGGTCTTCCGCCATCACTGTCGACTGGAGGCTCACTAGTGCCGTCTCCGGTGCGTGGAGGGATTAAATCACTAAATGGATTTTTTGGAGGTAAGTCACCGAAGTAGTCATCTAGAGCATCATCTATATTTGTATCTGAATCACATTGAAGTGGGTTGAGTCCTGTCGGATTGTATAAAATTGCTGAAGATTCACTACTAGTAGTTGGGAATTCTTTTGCATCGTCTGCAAAACTTTGATCTGCCGGCGATTTGGGTGCAGACGCGGTAGAGGCGCTACTTTCTGTTGCGGCTGCCTCAGAGGAAGTATGAGCCGTATCTCCAGATTCACTCTCTGCAAGAGTTGAAGTAGGCGGTAAATTTACCGCCGCCCTAGCATTGTCATAAGTACTCGCTTCAATTTGTCCAAATAATATTAATTCCATGAATTCGAAGTCAGGCATCAACATATCAGTCGCTATTTCTGTGGCAGCACTGTCGGCTGTGAGTTCAGCTAAAAATCTATTATTATCCATTTCATCTTCTATATATTGTATCATTGTATTTGCATAAGTATCTTTTATGGAATTATTAACTAATGATAAATTTTCGCTGATTGAAGCGGTGGTACCTTTTAAATAAATATCTCTCCATTCGGCTTCTGTGAAGAAAACTTGTTCGCCTGTTTTTGCATTTGGCAAAGAAAATTCACGTGAAGCTGTTTTGATAGCTTCTTTGAGTGGCTTGTCGCTCATCTCATTTGTTACGGATAAATAAAGATTCTGACCACGCTCATTGCCCTTGCTAGACTCCCAAATTGTATCTGGTTTTATGGCGCTCCTAGAAGTGCTACTTTCTGCAAGGAGTTTATCAAAAAGTATTTCATCCACACTTTGTGTAGCTTCTAGAGCATAAGCATGACTTACCTGTACAAGACTGAGTACAAGTAGACCTATGAATATTACGCTGATTTTTGATATAAGGTTTTTCATTTATTTTTATGGTTGCGTTAAGTACAGCCGCCGCCGTCCGTAGTGACATTGTGAAATTTAGGTGGCAGAGAGTAGGTTTCGGTACGTAGTCCTGCTAGTTTTTCGTTATAGGCGGCAAGTGACAGGAGGAGCTTTTCATTTTGTTTATGCATCTGCTCCGCCCCCATGAATTCTGTATAAAAATCGATAGTCATTTCTTGAGAATCACGTGAGCGAGCAATCTCACGATCTATAAAATTAGTTTTTGCACCGAGTTTGTTATATGCTTCACCGATTTTTTCTGCCTCTATTTCATCTTTGAAAAGATTGATTTGTGGATTTGATTTTGCTCTTGTCATAGCTTCTTCATATCCCTTATGTTCATAGAGGGCACGTATTCCGAGACATATAGCAGCTATGTTTTCTCGATCGCTGCATAATTCATTTTGCTCTGCATCATCTTTACTGATTTTTACGACAACTTCACCAGTTAGAGTTTTTTTAATAGCATCATTTATCATGTCGTTTATACGTTTGTTGTATGTGACATACATTTCTTCGACTGTCTTCATAGCAAGATAGTCTTCATTGTAGTCGACCTGCTGTTCTGCTGCTGCCAAAAATGGGATAGCGATTATTCCCCCAATTATTAGTAGGGTTACGATGATTCGCCACGAATTTTTGAATTTTAACATCATTTTATTTTGAACATTTGTTAGTAAAGCAAGGTAGCCCATCTGAGAAAGACTTCATTCTTCCCAGGAACTCTGCAAAAGGAAAATGGATTCTGTCTTTAAACCGATCATTGATTATTTGCATTTTTGCGGTTAGACGAAGGGATTTTCTATCCATTGCTCCCGCTTTATAATTTTGTTTAAGATTTTCTTGCCGATCCTCAATCTCATTTTTTATAAGTGTATAACATTGCTCTAATAATTCGAATTGTCCGGCAGTTAGGGCTCCACTTTTTGCATTATATTTAAAATATTCAGTTTTTAGCATATCTCTATATGCATTAAATTTGGCTACTGCCGTCTCAAGTAGATTTGAACTTGAGTCAGGATTACTAAAATGTTTAGCCATAAATTCTTCGTACTCTGCTCCCTTTTCTGAAACGAAAAATTGAAGACCGATTTTACATTCAGTTTTTGTATAATCTATGGTGTCTCCACTACCTATGTAATGCACCGGCCCAAAGTCAGTGTCTACGGTGCGCGCGCTAGCGCGCGCCTCTTGCACATTGCCAAATACAAGCAGGATGAAGATTGAGATACTAATTGTAGATATAATTTTTTTCATATTTTATTTATTTTGAGGAATTACTCCTTGAAATTCAACAGGATCACTTGCCGTAAATACTTTGGAATTATCAACACTTGTAATTGCAGTGAAGATTATATCACCTTCTTTGAGATCAGCACTATTTTGTATTGTTGCAGGGCATGGACAAACAGTACATGCGGGTACTACTATATGAGGCCCAGGTTCTTCTGAGTTCGCAGTTTCGTCTGCATCTGTAAATCCGTCTTCGAGTGAGCCTGTTAAATCAGGTAGGTCATCAGCGCTCGCAGGGAAGTCATCTCTTGGGTTGAGTGGGTCGCTGCCACGATTTATTTCATCTCCGTCATACACTCCTCCGAAGTCAGTATCCGGATTAAATGGATCTGTACCATATTTATCTTCATCCTCATTTGATAATCCGTCTTTGTCGATATCATCATCAGGAGTGAGGGGATCCATTCCATTTAGTACTTCATCTAAATCATTGATGCCATCATTGTCAGAGTCCGCATTGTTTGCATCTGTACCAAATTTAACTTCGAGATAGTTGTAAAGACCATCTCCGTCCGTATCGATTTCGTAACAACTGTAAATATTTAAAACTCGCTCTGAAATTTCGACAAATTTTTCACGTGTAAGATCTTGTCCTGGATTTAGAGCCTCAAGATCGTTAAGTATAAACGCACTATTAACTTTTTCTTTCAAATTTATATAAGGAACTATGTCTTTTGCGATTTCAAGATATGGTGTGTACCAAGGCGTACCAGGAGTTACGTCATCAAGGCTTTTTAGAACAGTAGATCCTTCTTCGGTTATAAATCTTGAAAGTACTTCTTCTATAATTTTTGCAGTTTCTGCAAAATTAATTGTTTGATTAGGTTTGAAGGGAGCTTTGCTATGCTCATCGGTTTCAGCTAGATATCCGGTAATAAAGTTTCGAATAAATGACTCTTTTGTAATAGGGTAGTACCAAGGTATTTCTTCTGTGAATGCTATATCACTGAAGACTGATGGGGATTCGTATGCTTCCGGACGTGGCACTATACATAATATCTCAAGCATAATTTTTGTAAATTCTGCACGTGTGATTTTTGCATCAGGTCGGAATAATTGTCTGTCATTCACGGTATAACCTTGAATGATTCCCTTTGAATAGAAATCATAAATACTATCATAAAGTGGATGATCGGTTGCAATATCTGTAAATGGAGAATTAGTCATCCTCACCGGGCTCGTCCCTTGTAATACTTCTTGCATATCAGGGAGCCCGTCATTGTCCGTGTCTGCATTGTTTGGATTTGTACCTAAATTTACTTCCTGCGAATTTGTAAGACCATCATTATCAAGGTCAGAATCTCTGTCGGGAGTTAGCGGATCCATCTTATGTTGAAGTTCAAATTCATCGGTGTATCCGTCGTTATCATGGTCATTGCTAACTACTGGGCTAGCCCCTGTCTCGATGCTACGAGCGAGAGTAGGGTCCCCAATCCTATAATCCAGAGCCAGTCCATTGCCATCAAATATTGAAATATAAATATCAGCTAAAACCTCAGTTCCTCTATGCAGTTCGAGTACATAAGGGTCCGTACTTTCCACGGTTTCTTTTACCCGAAGGTCAAGACCTGAATCAAATAAATATATGTTACCATTTGTAGCGACGAGCCCGAGTCGATTATCATTTGATAAAATATCAACCCCTCCGGGATATAGCACGTCAGATGAAGATATACGTTTGAATTCTATATCGTTCGCAGCTTCTTTTGGTTGTATGTGAACTCCGACGAGTTGTTTTAAGGTTTCATAGTTGTAGTGAACTGAACCACTATCTATAACAACATCTGTGTTTACTTCAGGAATCAAGAATGTAGTGAGAATCACTTCACCATCTAGAGTTTCCAAATTGATGCGTGTAGGTAAAACTTCGCTCGCGCTGAGAGCTCTCAGTCTGTAGTTCTCATCTGTTACGAGCATTCGGCCGGAATCTTCGTCAACTGTGGCGATAGTCATTTTTAAAGCATTTATAACTTCAATCTCTTCATTGAGTTTGAAATCATCTATATAATATTCTCCATTTTCATCAGTGTAGAAAATATCTGTGCCGTCTGCAGTTTTAAGAGTATCAAATAGGCCATCACGCTCTCTAACTATACGAAGTGGCATAAATGATTCGCGAGGCTCCGTATATCCTTGTACGACTCCTTGCTTTGCCGAAACGGGGCTCAGTATTATGTCCGGAACGTAAACTTCCACTTCAACTTGTTGTGAAGCCAGGTTGCCACCGGTATCTTTTACCCATAGTTTGAGATATCGAGTTTCCAAATCTTGGAAAGGTCCAATTTGTATTACAGGGCTTGTTTTGTCATTTGCCGTGTTTCCATCAAGATTAGAATCAACAGTTTTATCGAGATCATTGTATCTATCAATATCATTGGTAGGGTCTCCATCACGATCATTATCTCTTTCCAGATCCAGGTCATAATAATATTCAGATATTCCGCCGCCTACGTCTCTTGACTGGCTACCATCTATATCTATAGTTTTGAATATTGCGACTCGTTTTTTTGCAGGGCCCACTGAGGCGGCGGGAGCAGCGCTATCGCCACATTCCTGAGGGGCAAGCAATACACCATTTGAAGCTGTACCTTTCTTTCCTTCTGCATTTATCGCACGGATCTTTGTATAGTAATTTCCATTCGGAAGGCTTATTTCAAGTCTTGGTTTATTTGGATTATCGAGCTTTTTAATTCGAAGTGATTCATTTTCATCAAGTGCAATCTTGAGATTATCTTTGTATCCAATTTCCGCACTGCCACCTTTTTTCGTGTAAACTATTGATTCCTCAGTTAGAAGCATATTTGACCTGGGCTCTTGTATAACAAGCTCAGAATCAAAATCTATCATCTCTATTCCTCCGCTGAGCAATTCTATAAAAGTATCATCACCCAGTGAGTCATCAAGTTCAAACTTAGTATTTTTGTCGAGAGTAAGTACGACCGTACCTTTGAGTTCGCTATTTAATTTTATTTTGGAATTACTTAGAGCATGTATTATTTGTCCTTTTTCTATAGGATTTTTATCTCCTCTTAAAATTGTTTTCCTGGGATATGTATATATTTCAGAACTACTTGATGCGTTGAGCAGTACGATATCCGCCTTACTTACATCAGGCATATCAAACGTAGTGTCACCTTCAAGGACGATTCGTTCACGGGTATCTAGATTGATAGTGAGTTTGGAATCCTTCTCAGTTGAAAGTTTAGTACCGGGTCTTGCAAAAATATTTTCTCCACTGAGTATGAGAGCTTCCCCGGTTATATTTAATTTGACAGTGCTATCGTCAGAATTTGGGACTTCAAATAAAGTGTTCTTCTCAAGTTTGATTTGACTCTCATGGTTGTTTTCATCTCTGAAAGTTAGAAGGGCCTTACCTCCATCAGTTGAAATTTTATCACCGCCTATTATTTTGTTCGGATCTTCAATACTACTTGTTACATCAACGTCACCACTTAAGATTTCTATATCAGCTTCCGGATTTAACTTTGGTCTATTTTCTTTTGGCGCTGTTACCTCCGCCGTTACAAGGACTCGTTCAGTCGTAGAGTCATCACGTTTAAAGAAATCATTTAATGAATGTTTCATTTCAAGCTCATAAGCTTGATCCCCATAATGTTTCAGCCACGTCGCAGTGACCCTATTGTTTGCTGTGTCCAGTAATTTAAACATATCAACGGCACTTTCTTCCGGCATAAGTTCATTGAGTTCGTATTTCTTTGGAGGTCTTATGTAGTGTTGATCGGATCTTGATTGTTTATAGTTTTCTTTGAAATATATTTCGGATCCGAGTGTGTAGATTATGTCTTCATCTCCATCTTTGTCGAAATCAGTCATTGCAATTTCGCTACCTTGCCCGCTTTCTTTTGTATAATTTGTAAGTCTATCAGCTGTACCTTTTTCTTTGTTATATATAAATATTCCTTTGTGAAGAATTTCCGCTCCACCGTTTTCACTTCCGGCATTTAGCGCCGCATTTGATGCGAGCGGCCGGTTGTATATCCAGTTATCTTTTATTGCACGAGTATCTTCAAATGTTTCTTTTAGAGTCTCTGCGGCGCTTACCATTGGATCATTTTGATCAGAGTTTGTGTCTCTTCCAAGAGATACAAACGAATCAAATCCATCAAGATTCATTGCACTTCCTTCGGCTGCGAACATATAACTTATGTTTTCTATTTTAACATCATCGCTAAATCTGGAATTGTTTTCTTTCATAGTGTCTACGTATGTAATCATTCCATGCTTCAAATTATCAAGGTCAGCGATATATTGATTATCAAGATTTTTGACATCAACCTTTGTGATGCGTAATTCGTCGAGGCTGCGATTTAACAATGGGTGTGTGCTATCGATCATTTCAGTCTGTGCTACTAGCCGAATATCATCTCCGAAGTGAGCTGTTGCGTTATTGAAATCATTCGCTTCTTTGTTCAAAGTTGAGATAGTATTTGTGAGCTCAGCTATGTATTTGCTAGCATTTGGTCCAAGATATGAAGTTGCATCAAGTGGTGGCAGAGTTGGTTCAGGGCTGCCGCTATCAATAGCGTCGCTCGCTGTATCATCCAGTACGTCAACGGCATCAACAGCATCCTCTACAGTGTCTGAAAGATCTGCAGTAGTCTCGCTTACAGTTTCGGTGAGTGAATTTACTGCATCAGTTCCAGAATCGATTAGTCCTGTGAGTTGATCAGTCAGTTCATTCGCTTTGTCAGCAACTGCTTCTATAGCATCTTTGATTGGAGTTACGTCTACGTTGAGATTTATTTTTGTAATAATTTCTATTTTATCAACGAAATCTATTTTTATATCCGGAGTCTGAATAGTGATTCCTTTGTCTATAGGTAGGAGTAGGTCAGACCCTCTGGCAGTTAATTCTTCAACTTTTGTTTTGAGGCTACTTTCGTTAGAAGGAATAAATCCATTTTTAACAAGACATACAATCTTTATGATTTTTTCGAGCCCTTTGACCGTTACCGATAGAGCCTCCGGTAACGCCGGGAAATCAGGTGGTGGTGGGATATCCGGAAGTTTAGGTAGTGGAAGCCCGGGAAGTCTTGGTAGGTCAGGGAGATTTGGTGGCGAAGGTAATACGGGAATAGTAGGGAAACCAGTCGCGTTGAAGTCCCTTAGGAAGTCTCTTAATTGATCTCCGGGAATATTTTGCGGGATATAAATTTTTGGAATATCCGGAAGTGTTATTGGTTCAGGTACAACTTTGAGTTCAGGGAAATATAAAGTTACACCGGCTTGTATCTGTGAAATATCTAAAATTATATTTGGCCATTTAGGGATATCTATGATTGGTGGAGATGGGACGAATATAAATACTTTCATCATTAGCTCCATCAAACTAAGTCTGGAAGTCGTACATTTATCACATGAATCTTGATAAGAAATTGAAAGGTTCAAGAGTCCTTGCCATGTTTTAACGGCATCTATGACATCCAAAATTGCTTTGGTCCAAGCCTTGATACGATTCTTATTTTTTATTACATATCCTCCACTAAAATTAATTATTGCATCTACATAACAGATTATTTGCGTTACATAATCTACTGCTGCAAATCGGTAATCCATTATTTTGTCCGGTAGTTTTGCATATTCCTGCATGACGAGAGTATTTTCTTCAACTGATTTTATGAGGTTCTCTAGTTTGCTGAGGAATTCTTGCCCTTCTGCAGAGGCCCAAGCTTGTATAACTTCTGGGGGCATGCCGCTCGCACCCGTAGAGGCGTAGCTGTCGCCTATGTTTTTGTAATACTCAAGTTGCGATTTCATATTTTCGGCAAAGCTTTCTGCTTCTTGCTGCATTTTTTCTATTTCTGCTTGGGTTACCGCAGGTATACGTAAAATCACTTCTTCAGTTTCTATTTTAAATAGTGGAAGGCTGTTTAAGAAATTAAGTGCATCATACAAACTCTTTATTTCAAGTTTAGTATCTTTTGGAGGTAAGAAAGTTCCGAGCATACTCTGTGGATCCGGATATATAAAATAAATATCAGGAAGATCGAGTAGGTCGGCAAGTTCTTCAGTTTGTCTGTCTATCCAGTTTGTAAAGACAGAAGGGAATCCCGGGATACGTATATTGGTATTCTGCGTCGAGGGCACGCTATAATTGCCCAGATTGTAAGAGACAACACCTCCGGAGCCACCACCGGAAGCGCCTGAGCTCTGTCCGGTAGTAGAGATCGCGAGTGTATCACTTAGGCTTTTTACAGCATTACTTGCGCCGGCCATTACAGAGTCAACTGCTCCATTGATTGCATCGCAAACTCCAAGTGCTTGTAACAGCGGTATATTAAACGCCCAGCATTGGCCGGCTGATTTTGGTCCAAGGCACAGTGCCAATACGAGCCCTCCATTTAGAGTAGGGGATAGATAAATTCTTCCAGCTTGAGAGGTCTCACAAATACTTGCTGCACAGACTGTAGATGGATTTGTAGCGCCCCATCCAAATACCGGAAGACCATTGTCAAATCCGATGGGGATTCCAAATAGATTAAAATTTCCCGGAGTTAAAAATGATATATTTACAGGTGTTGCGAGACACCCACCGCCACATTGTAGTTTCGAGATTGCATCTTCAACTACCGCGGCAGCACCATCTAAGACTTCTCCAATTATAGTATCGCTCAAATCCACACTAAAGCTGAGTATGCTGATATCGCCGGATACGGTATCCCAACTATTAGGTAGTCCATCACCATCTAAGTCCTCCGTGGTATATGTATCATATGCCGCAGCGACGTCCTCCCGTGTCTTTTCCGCATCATCATCAAATGGTTCACTGACATCAATCCCACTTTCAGGCTCCGGTTGCAAAGCTGCTCGATCGATCTCTGTTGGTATGTATGTATGTTTTGCATATTGTATGCCTTCAACAGTCCGTAGATTTGAATAGAAATATGTCATTCTGCCGGATGAGTTTCCTTCCGGAGTAGCTGCTATATCAAGGTATTGATCTTCTTTGTACCCATCAGTGAAATTATTGCCAAGAGTTATATTTACTTTCGGAGTAAAATCCAAAGTCGCTTCATATGAAATAGTGATCTCTCCATTCGCAGGGACTTCAAAATTTCTAACAATAAACGGACGAGTTAAATCATTTGTAAATTCCGTATCAAATCCGGCGCAACTTTCACAGCTTATACTCTCTTTATCAAGAGTCATTGAATCAGGTAATTCATCACTTAGTATGACTTTAGAAATGATCATCCCGCTTGCATTTTTAATTGTTAACTCATATTTGATTTTGTCACCGGGTGTTAAAATATCTCCATTCATGTCGATGGCTTTTTTTGTACTGGTGAAGAAATCATCATCGTATGCGATATTTATAAATTCTTGTTCAGTCTTTACACGAGGAGTTGCTGTCTGCACATCTTTACCGGAGTTTTGTATGCTATTTAATTTATTGAAGTATGTAGTGTCCGCCCCTGCAGCAAAGCCTCTATCGTCAATTACAGAGAGAGTTCTGAACTTATTATCATCTGAACTGATATTTGGATTGTTTGTTATCATCGAAGGATAGCTTATGAGAAGCTCATTCTTTAAATTCATCTCAGGGTCGATTTTCACACCGAGATTACCTACGAATTCACCGTCCTTATCAATCTTTCCTTCACGATTATAGAAGGTATATATGCTGCCACTTGCATCACTTACGACTATGTCAGGGTCTCCATCGGACTCCATATCACCAACTTTTAACATGTTAACTTTGTAGTCTAAATTCAATCCTAGATTTTCACGTCTGAAAGTACCTTCATCATTCCAGTAAATATCGACACAAGTTTTCTCATCGGCTTTACATGATTCTTTGGCGGCTATAACTATGTCATCATATCCATTGCCATCGAAATCGCCGATATCTTGACTCAAGATCCCATTTTGAATATCGAGTAGAGTACCTTTGTCTTCAAATCTATTTAGAGAATGTTTGTTTTGTATTAGATCAATCTTCCCATCTTCGTATGAAACAAGTAGGTCATCGAGACCATCGTTGTTGTAATCATATGGCGTTAAGTCTTTGATAAGCTTGTCACCATTTAGAATTTTCTTACCGATAGTTCTATCAAATCCGGAGTCAGCAACATTATTCGGTTTCAATGAGATAGTAGGGTCACCAAGTAGGATTCCGATTTCTGAAGTTTTATCCATCATGGCTTCTCCCGCCATTTCACCTGCGGCAAAGAGTAGAATATGTTTATTGTCATTTTCAAACCCAACTCCTTCTTTTTCTTTTGCATTATCAAGAGTTAAGTATGTGCTACCCGGACTTTGGTCTGAAGGTAATTCTTCTGACGTATCAGCAAGCGCATAACTTATATGGTTTTTACTTGAGTTACCGTTGAAGATTTTTTCAAGTTCATAGTCGGTAGTTCCAAGATGCGGGACTATGTAGATTCCATTTGAAAGTGTATTTGCCGTGATGAAATCAAAATCCTCATCAAGCACTTGTATGTCACGATTGAAGTTAAAATTAAGAATTATTTCTGCAATCACATTTCCGGCTTTCCATATTTCTACTCTTATATACTCTGCTCGTTGATCGAGTTTTAGGTCAAAACTTTGGTCTATTACATTTATGTTTCCGGTAGGTGTAATAGAAACAACTTCAGCACCTTTTTCAGTTAGGCTTAGATTTCCTTTAAATCTTTGAACTTCAAATTTAGGATCAACTGTAAGCTTATTCAAAAATAATCCTTCTTGAGATTTAGTTGGTTTTTGAATATTGAGGTACATTTTTCTCGTCGCCGAATTGTTTGCAAAAACCTCTATTAGTGAACGATCTGTAACAATATCTTTAACGGTAAATCGAGTAGGGTAGTTTTTGTCATTCGCAGGTATCACCTCTGTGTATAGATATGTGCTGTTCACATTGCTGATTAGTCCATTGCCTTGTATTTGCACACGCTTAACAAAGCTTTCAGGTTTTTCAAGTAAGCTCACGACTGACTGGGTCTTACCACTCACAGCCATCCATGAGGCAAAATTATTTGGTTCCGTTAAGTCTCCTGCATTTGTACCGAGGAGTGATGCAAATAGTACATTTGGATTTGAATCTCTTATGTCTTCAAAATCCACACGCTTTTTTGCATAGAGCGTAATAGTTGTTGGAGTCAAATTACCGGTTAAATCTTTTACAAGAATGTTTATAGGTCCACTGAGAGTTTTTGGAAATACTTTCATAGTTCTTTGGCCATGCTGAGTTGCAACAGGGTTTGTGTTTTCAAGTTCAGCGAACTCATCGGTTGCATCTGTAATTCTAAATACTAGTAATTCCCCGGCATTGTCGGAAACGAAATTACCATACCTATCATATACTTTTGCCGTTAACGTGATGTATTCGCCCTCTTTGGTATATACGGTGTCATTGTCCGCTTCTACTTGTATGAAGGCGGGGCTGAGAGGCTCTATATTCATCCTGAGAACTCCCGGGTTAGTCCCGGGCGACTGTGCGTTTACAAATTCAGTTCCGGAGAGCACATTGGTTCTAAATACTGCTGTGCCTGAACCTTCAACCATTTCAACTTCAGAAGAGCTACGAATAACTCCGAGGCTCTCATCACTCAAACTTATATTTACGATTTCATTAAATCCGGTGAGTTTTAATCCATCTTGGTTGACTGCAGTTATTCGAATCTCAGTATCGCTCACTCCATCAGCGCGAAGATTTTGGTTTGTATGAGTAAGTATGAGATTAATTTCTTTTTCTGATTTGAGAGATATTTCTCCACTCGCCACTGACGCGGTAGCGTCACTGCTATCTAAAACATTGGCTCGAACAATTACATCGCCCGGATCTTCCATTGAGAATATCGGGAGTATTCGAGTGCCTTCTGCAAAGTAAAGTTGTAAGCCATCCCTCTTATCATCTTCATCCGGTATATCAAGAGTAGCCGGCCCTTCTACTTCTATTTGGACTTCATAAAGATCATAGTTGGCAATGTTATCGTATTTATCTTTTAGATCAATTTTTACATCGACTTTTGAACGTACTCCGGCTTGCAAGACTTGTGAGCGCGCGGACATATTTATAGTGAGTGGATCGAGTGGATGTATGAGCACTGATTTTTTATCGGAAGCTATATTGCCGCTTACAGTCCGTGCGGTTACATTGTAATTTCCGGAAGTTATCTTCGATCGCAAGGTCGTCTTTGCGACTCCCTTGCTCACTCTTATGATTTGTTTTTCTATTTCTGCAAAAGCCCCGTCCTCAACTATAAATTCAATTATACTTGTATTATCATCAAAATTAATTCGCCCATCAGAATCCAAGACTTGAGCTTCCATTATTAAATTTTCGATGTCTTCACTCACAGGTAGTTTATCGACCGGACGTATAACATCCGATTCAAATATTTCATTCGCCTTTTTTTCTATGAAGACAACTTCTTTTTCAATATACAAGCCTTGAACCTCAACATCAGACTTGCGACCGTCTCCACCTAAATCACCCGCATCAGGGACAATTGGGTCAGTACCAAGCAAAACCTCTTCGCCATCGTCAACGCCATCCCCATCCGAATCAGCGTTTTCAGGATCTGTACCGGCGACCAATTCATCTTCATTTGTTAATCCATCCCCATCGTTGTCGTTTGCAAAATCATATTTTTTAACCTCATCAGAAGTTTCAAATTCTTTGAATTCACCTTCGTCACTTCTATCAAGTGGATCCATGTTTCGGACAACCTCATTACCGTCAGTGACACCACCTAGATCGGTGTCAGGGTCATTTGGATCAGTACCATATTGATAGAGCTCAGTGTTGTCAGGTAGCCCGTCAAAATCAGCATCAGAGTCTCGGCAATCACGAACTTGGAATAGATTTTGTACCATCATGGCAAATTCAGCGCGCGTTATAGGTGCGCTCAGCCACTGCATAAATGTTCCATTTTCAGTAACTTCCGAATCAAACCAATCTCTAAATTTATTTTCACTAAAATGATCTACTTCAGTAAACCGACCTTTCGGATATAGTTTGTGCTTTTGAGCTTCACGTACATAATCATAAAACCATGGTCTGTCATTTGCTGTATAAGTGCTAGCTTTGAAGACAGAAGAATCTACGAGTGAGCTTGCTGTCTCGATAAGTACTTTTGTCGCTTCACTGCGACTTATATTATTTTGCGGAATAAAAAATCCTTTGTATGGATTTCCCATGTATCCAGATACGATTCCATCGACTTTACCTTTAGCGACACAGTAAGCGAGCTCAGGGGATATATTTGTATCAGGGAATGGGTCAGTATTGTACGCGCCATCAATCTCCTTCTGAATGCTTTCTGAGAAAGCAGTACAGTCTATACATGCGGCACCGAGATTTATTTTTACAAATTGTTCACGCGTCAGTCTGTTGTCAGGCTTAAAAGTGCCGTCAGGAAATCCACGTAAAATCCCACGAAGATAAAGATTGATTATGGCAGAAAAAGCTTCGTTATCATTTGAAACATCTGAGAATAATCTTGTCGCAATTTTGAGAGGATCAAATCCGGAAGAAACTTCTTGGTAATCTGAGAACTTATCTCCATCAGAATCAGCGACCTCTATATTTGTGCCGATGGTGAATTCTTCCATGTTTGTGAGCCCATCCATATCAGCATCAATAGCTACACTAGTCGGAGCCTGTCCGTATACAGTTGGGACAAGATATTCAAATACTTTTCCTAGCATTTGTGTGAATAAAACATTGCCATCGTTTTTAAGTGCAGTCGTACTATCTTCCAATATGATATCTATGCTCTTCAAATCAATATCCATTTCCAATTCAAAAATCGTATCAATATTTTTAATTATAAGATTATTTATAAGATCATTTTTGAGGCTTACTTCATATCCGCCATTTAAATATAGATTTCCATTATTTTTTACGAGTGCGATTTTTTTATGTTCATTATCAAAAACCTCATAATCTCCATCTTTTTCTTCAACCGAAAATCCTTCAGCAATATTTTTGAATTTCACACTTCTCGCATTTATTGCAACTTTACCTATAGTTTCATTTTCACCTTTGCGCGCAATCGCTATGTATGAAGAGTCGGTTCCTCCGGCTGGAATATATTTTATTTCATAAGCCGGATCTGCAATTTTCAATTCTCCGGTATCCGCATGTAGTCTCGCAACGATATTGTTATCATCTTTCTTTATTAAAATATTTTTCAAATTCTCTTCGTCATAAGTAATCTTGCGGGATGCTTTTTCTTTTATATATGTTACGACCTTCAGCCTATCTGCAGTGCTCTCTGCCCTTACAGATGAAGTGTCCCTCAAGTCCTCACGATTCACGGTAGTTGCATTCGCACTAAAAGACCCGGGCTCTGTCGAAGTTAAGATTTCAAATTCAGCTTCACCATTTATCAGTGGAGCCGGGTTTTGCGACAAAAGAGTAAATATAGATTCCGAATCATTTAAGTTTAATTCGACCTCCGTGAAGTTGTCAAAAGTATTCGTTATGTATCCAACCGAAGTTAATTTCTCTCCATTTACAGTGATTAAAAATTTTTCTTTTCCATCAGCACGCGCAAGAGTTTTATCTATTTCAATAACGACGCGATCGGTCTGTTCAGAGCCATCCGGAATTCCATCAGAGTTGTTGTCCGGTAAAAATGGCGATACATCCTCATTGTCAGGGATCCCATCGAAATCATAATCCGGGCGGCTTGGTGGTGTTCGGTCTTCCTCTTCAGGGTCTATCACATTTCCACAGACTGACCCTGACTCACCAAAACTTACTTCTTCAGAAAGTCCATCTATCCATTCAACCATAGCTTCAAGCCATTCAAATAATGGCAAAGCATCAACACTCATATTTATAGCATTTTCACTATCATAACTTTCATTTGCCATGGACATCGCACTGTCTTGTGAGCTTTGCATTGCAAGTGCCGAGACATGACTTGCTTCGTTAAATTCCGTATCCTCTTCGATATCAGGTACGTCTCCATTGAAAGCAAAGTTATAACCATGAGCATCGCCATCTCCTATGAAGTACATAATTTCATATCCATTTTCCGGCCTATCAATAAATGGATCATCATCAGGATTCATAAAAGTAGTCATCATGTATTTATGCTTCTCATCTATATTCAAGTTATTCCACTCAATTGCGTCCTCCATCATTTCACGATTAAGTCTTGTATCTATAGTGTTTGTCAAAACGTCATTGTATGAAGCGGCCCCGGGAAGAGCTGCGATCTCGGCATCCTTTGCAACCAGTCCTTCTCTGAAATCATCAACAGATGCAAATCTAAATAAATTAGGGTAGTTAACTTTATGATAAGCAAGATCTTGCCCTCTAAATGTAGTATAACGTGGAGAATCTATAGGTAAGTCGAGAGTAAACTGGGCCTCAACTTGTTGCATGATTGTATCGTTTGTAGGTTCTTTGTGCATTACAACACTCGGAATCGTATGAGCTAGATTTATATTTGGAGTAAGTACAGGATCCCCTCCGGGGCCATCAGAATCAGCTACGTATTGACGAGTCATATTGAATATCGCTTCTTCAACTCTAGGTAATGGATTCTGTAAAGTTACATGAGCATCTCCATTTGCAAATAAATCTTCAGAAAGGATTTGATTTACTGAGGTGTCATATCCCATAGCCTCAAGTAGATCACCAAGTGAGTATTCAATGTTATTTGAAGGGTCGATTAGGAGTGGTAATTCTTCATATGGAGTGTAAGGACTAGGGCGTGAACCGAGGGAAAGTAACCAGTCTTTGTAGTAATTTAGAGCTCTGTCAAATTCCTCTTCATTATCAACCATGTCCCCAACTCCACTAAAGCTTAGTGGTGGATGTGCGGGGGTTGTTGTATTATAAACCCCATCTTGTTGAAGCTTCCATGTAACGTCGGCAATATTTTCCGCCCAATATAAATAAGAATTCGGTTGATTTGAAGGTGGGATTGGAGCGAGTGGATTGCCATGGAAACCAAATGATTCTTTGAAATCATAACAAGCTCTGTAATCAACAGGCACATCTTGATAAATTTGCTTTGTCCCTTTTTTGCTTCGTATTGGCCCCTGCGAATTATCAGGAAAACACCAATCCGGATGTTCTATATTATTTCCAAAACATCCTCCGTAATCATCACCATCCTTTAAATCATCAGGGTACATTTCTTCATCATCATCCGTGTCACGATTGTAGCTACCTCCGGTCAAAGGATCGTATAGGCGATTTGTTTCAACTATTTTGCTACCTTCACATTGGCCGTCCCCGGTTACGTCACAATCTGCCGCCGTCCCAAGGTTAAGTGAACATTCAACCGCATCTTCAATTCTTTGTGCCGGCTTTCCCCATATATACGGAGTCAGCGTCATATTCTGTTTTTTAATCCCATGATTTGTAAAACCATACAGTACAGGATTTGGTATAGGGTGGATTGGCACGGTAGCCGAGTCGTGATCCTCGTCATATAATAAATTTATGGATACATCAACTCTACCAATTAGCGGTACGTCTTCTTGGATGTTATTTACGATTGTATCGATCTTGCCCTCAAGATATTCATTTTGAGCTCTGAGATAATTTTTCACAAACTCATCTTTTTTTGATACGAGCGTGATCAAAGTATCTGTATCATTTCGGGCAAGCCCATCGTCTTCGACTCTTCGGCTATCATAACGCCCGGTATTTTCAGTCCAGTTGTTTACGTTACCAAGATGCTTATCAAATCCTTCATAATATTTTTGTAGATATCTATCTATAAGAAGTTTGGATTGAACATCAGGTAGTAAAGCAAAATAACTCATGTCCTCTGCCGGAGCTTCCGCATCCCCAGAATCTTCATCGAACAGGCCGTCACCATCATTATCATTGTCGGCTGTACCATCTTCATCACAGAAGCCGTCCTCATCATCATCCCATTCAGGATGGAAATAATCAGGGTCACCGCTATGCCCGGGGTCATAACAATCCGACTCACTTGTGTATGGCGGCTCATCCACGCAAAAATCCCGCGAATACGGAGGTATTATTCCAGCTAAGAACATAGCAGCGGTAAGAGGTGGGAATGGAACATATGCTTTTTTGTATGCTTCCGTGAAATTTGAAACCATATCAGGGTGATCATCGATAAAATCTTGCCCAATAGTCCCAACGAGGTCATGCTCCATCTGATTTTCTATATAATTACGGAGCCCATCTTTGTCAGAATCTTTACAATCCCTATCGTCATCTTTACCACATTCACCGGGACAACCATCGCCATCCATATCACCAGGGCCATCTTCATCGGTCTTTCTATCACCCCGTGCATAATCTGCATTATTGTCATACCTTGTATCTTCATTGAGTTGCCCATCAAGATCATTGTCGATTAAATTTTCAGGATCACCATCATCCTCATCGATCAATCCATCTCCATCATCATCGAGCCCATTGATAGGGTCTTCATCAATCAGCCCATCACCGTCATCGTCTTCCGCATTACCTCCACTTAGCTCTCCATTGATTTCAACAAAAAGTTCTTCAGCGAGTTCTTTGGTATATCTGTGGTACGCAGTATCCTCCAAATGCTCTATATATCTTTGATAGTTTCCAAACCCTAGTCGGTTGATAACTTTTTCTTGAGTAGGGGTCGCTTCAAACAACATATTTTGATCGAATTCATCAAACCCGGAAATCCCCTTATTGAATAAATGATTCTTATCCAAGAATGAAGCGACCAATTCATACGCTTCATTGTTAGAGCAGATAGCGGATGAGTCCGACCCATCTCCACAGTCCGCTCCTTCCAAATTATATGGCACTGGCGAAGTTATCACTCCATGCCAAATCTCAGGTGCTGTATTGCGAGCCAGCTGATTCGCCTCAAAATCTTCACTCTCCGGATTATAGATATACGCCTTCTCTTCAAAATCCGTATAAGGATACATAGACAAGAATCTATTCCCATTTTTATTTACAACAGGGATAGGTAAATCCCCAATCAAAACAACTCCAACCAGTTTCGCAGTCTCTTTTCCGGAAACTTCGCCTTCAAAATACAGCCTCTCAAGGACTTTTGAGATATTAGATGGGTCTTCGTTCATTTCAACTTCAATAATCGCTGTTTTTGTATATGGCAATTTCGCCTGAACATCTTCAGCATATCTTTCAATCCTTTTGCCTATCATTCCATCGCTAAGCACAGGGTACTCATCGCGAAGACCTTGTCTTTGCCTGAGATCTTCATTCATACCCTTTTCAACCAAAATCGCAACTAGAGAATACTCTTCCTGCGATTCAGCTCCATAGGCAGGATTGACCCGCACCATCTGAGTGAATACAAGTACAGTTATAAGTGACAATGAAACCCACTTATCGAAAAGCTTTTTTAATGGATGAGAACTCCACATATTTTTCTTTATTTTTGTTTTATTGAGGCAGTTTATTTGAGTTTTCCACCTAGCGAAAATTATACCTTAAACACCCCATAATCCTCAATCATAAACCCTCGCATATAAGCCAATATTCATATTTTTACTTGACTCTACGTGCGAGTATCGCTTAATAACACAAATCGTATCATCTAAACCTTATGATTAGCCTCAATCTTTACGAAATTTCGTATACAAAAACTCGTTTTCACCTTCAAAATTCAACCACCATTCTTCAGGCTTGATCAATTCATCCGCAATCAAACCATTATGCGCATATTCATGATGTATTTTGCAAACTGGAATTATCGAATCATGCGTGCCGCCATTTTTAAATCGTACACGATGATGGAAATTTTCATAGGGCCTATTACAGCCGGGGTACTCACATTTCCCATTGCTTTTAGCCAAAATCTCTTTTTGAGTGCTTACTGGAACATAGCGATCAAAAAAACTTTTATCAATAATTTTGATTCTTGATCTTATGAAATTAATAATATGGTTACTACGCGACACTCCGCCCATCTCGTCTATTTTTTCTGCGCAGAAATTTTTGACAACACTAGTCTTTTGTCGTATTTCACCCTTCTCACCACTTTTCTTAACAACTCGAACCCCATCTTTATCCAACCTAACACTATCATCAACTCCATTACCATCTATCTTACGCCCCCTGGCGCCAACTCCCAGACTATTCAACTCTGCAAGCATTAGCCTCAAAGCTTGTTTCCCACTCAAATTAACGCCACTTTCTTTCTCATATTTTTTCTTCAATTGTAAAAACAAAAACTGCATCTCAGGATCTAGTGAAATAGTCATGGCTTCTTGCGTAGCCCTGCATTTTCCGAAATAAGACGTTCCAGACCAATTAGTCTCAACTTCATCCACAGTATCATTATTTACCCTCGCTTCAGCGAATAGATCGTCTTCTACCAAAACCAAGGTCGATTGATCCATTTTAACTTTAGTTCGTAATTCTTTAGATAGTTCTTGCAAAGCAGGCATACTCATCTCCTTAACTCTTTTTGCAAACATTTCATCCGTTTCCGCAGTTGCAATCTTCGCAACCAGAGCCACTTTGTGCACACCCGCTGTGCGAATCGCTTCATACAAGAATGGTTTCCCATTGAGATTTTGATGCAATTTCAAAGTTTTTTCGACAACGCTGTGCGACAAGCCAGCATACCTCCCGGCGTATTCATATATGGTTCCACATTTATGTTCCTTATATATAGATTCATTGTAAATTTGCGGTAATATAGCCAAAAGCTCATAAGTTAGGCGATTCCTCTCACGCCCCAAAGCTGCAAATTTCATATGCAAACTTTTATGACTCTGTTTAGCATCAACTTCATTGCTTACATTTGTACAAGTATGCTCAACTTTACTTCTTACTGATTTTTCAATTTCAAATTTGCTCATATCAGGTAATCATTAAGTTAATTCTATGAATAAGATGTAATCAATAAATCTTATCAATTTCAAAAATATCATAGCATACACTCACCATTTTGAATCAAGTAAAAACACTTAAAAACCCTCTCCAAAACGCCAAAATCTCAAATTCCCAGATGACAATTTTAAAAAATGTTTTACAGTGAGTACTGACTCACTTGCCGTTGGGTTGTACGGCTCAGATCTCACAAGAAACATTCAAGGCTTTGCGCCGTACCAACTAAGAAATTAATACCAAAAACTCTCCATGGCGAAGAAAGGAACTCTATATAATCACGCAACTCAGCTTTCTCGAGCTTCTTAGCCCTCCAGTCCACTAAACTGTAATCACGCAACATTTCATAATGGCTGTCCAATTTTTCTGCGCCGAAATTTTTGACACTATATCTTTTATATTGCACAACGAACAAGCTAGACGAATGAGTAGATAAGATGAATAAATCTACCGTTAAACAACGGCGATAAAGTTATATAAAAAGCGCTCGACGTCCATGGTACAAAGACCACTGACATGTCGAGCACTTTTAAATTTTTGCTATGTTACATTTTTGTCATCACGACATATGAGTCGACGTGAACTAAATGGCTATTTCCAATAACCGTACACGTTGTCTTCACCGGTTTCAGTAGTTGCACCAACAAAAGATGGTGTAGCTATGAATACGCCGTCAGTCATGTATCCATCAGTGAATTTATCAGTTTCTGTATCAGCGACTACTATAAATCCATCAGAATATTTACGGTAAGCGTATGAACCTGTTATTGGACCTGGAGTCCCACTGACAACATTGCCAGTTTGTGGATCTTGAGGGATAGTCCCTTTATCAAAATATGTATCAATTCCAAGTGCATTAGGAGCGAGCGCTTGCCATGACCCATCTCCAGGATAAGTTTCATTATCCTGATTGTACATTTCTATAGCATTAGCTATATCTGCAACGTCAGAAACACGTTGCGCATCACGAGCTCTAGCCGGTCCGGACGTGATCTTAGGCAAGAACACAACCGCCAAAATCCCAATAATAGTAATGACGATCAGAAGCTCGATAAGCGAGAATCCCTTCAAGATTTTTTTCATTTTATTTTAATTAAGAGTAAAAATTAGTTTCTATTTTTGTATAGTATGTAAAAATTAGTATCCGCACTAGTAGTTGTTGGACCTGTCAACGAATTAGCTGAACATAAAGTACTTTCAGTGCTATGGTCGAAGTAATTTGTAGTTGTTTTTGCATTCTCAGGGTTTGCAACTATTACGTAACCTTGATTAGACTGGCATGACTTGTAGTAATATCTGCCAAGAGTTGTGGTTGTGCCATAGGTACGGCCACTTGGGTCTAAAGGAATTGTATTATTATCAAAATATGTTTTGAGGGAAAGTCCTGGCTCAGAGGCGTCATGTATAGCACCAGTTACTAGAGGGAAACTCCCAGTATCCTGGTAGTAAAGCTCAAGTGCTAGTGCTATGTCAGACATATCTGCGATTCTCTGTGTATCTCTAGCCCGAGAAGGGCCAGAAGTTATAGAAGGTAAGAATGCTACGGCCAAAATGCCGATGATCGTTATTACGATTAGGAGTTCGATAAGCGAGAATGCCCTGCGACGCGTGAACGAAGTGAACTTGCGTTGCAAAATAGGGTGCGAAGCATCTTTGTTAGTGATTTTCATGGTCCAGATTGTTAAATTTTATTTTTATTTTTGAAATCAAAGGGCAGTATAGCTCATTTGCTTTATATACGTCAAATAAATCAGTCTTCGTAGATCGCATGCGTCCCGACGCTGGCGAAAAGTATATCACCATTGTCGCACGGTTTGAAAATTATTCTATATTGCATATCGACGGAAATACTCCAAGCGCCAAAAAGTTTACCTTTTAATTTATGTACTCTAAGCGACGGGTGGAACGAATTATTTTTAAAAAGCGTTTCCGCTTTAACAGCCTTTTTTTGGATATGTACAGGTAAATTTAAAAATTCTTTTTCGAATCCTTCATCGTAATAAATATTTCTTACCTTCATCATTTTCCAGTCACATTAAATCCGCGAGACTTTTTAGAATTTTAGTCTTTCCTTCTTTATAATTTTTTTCAGCCTCCTTTATTCTTTCAAGCAGCTCATCCTCTGAAATCATCTTTTGTTCCAGGTCAATGGTATAGAGTACGTATGAACTTATGGAAAGCCCCATTTTCTTGGCGCGTCTTTCTATCTCTTTTTTCTTATCGGGAGGTAGGGATACATTTAATATTGCTCGCATAAGTGTATAATTAAAAACTGTATTACAATTGTATTACAATCCTACTAATTTAGTCAATATTTACTTTACAGTGTGTCAGCCAAATCTGTAAGTGACATGATAGGCTGCATGATAGCCATGACGAGAAGTCCGACAGAAACACCGAGGATGATCAAGATAAGTGGCTCCATTAACTTAGAAATCCCTTGAGTCATTATTTCGATTTCATTGTCATAGTAGTCGGCGATTTTATCCATTACATTTGAGAGCTCGGCGTTTTGTTCACCGATTGCGACCATACTTACGATGAGAGATGGGAAAAGTTTTTCGTTCCCACTCAAGTTCTCGCCGAGCGGTATACCTTTTGCAACATCGTCTGCAGCGATCAATATACGTTTTCTGTAAACTTCATTACCAACCGCCTCCGCATCGATTTGCAAAGCTTTTACTATCGAGACTCCACTTGAAATAAGTGCACTGAGAGTACGTGCGAATTTGGCTATAGCCATCATTCGAAATAACTTTCCGAAAATAGGTAAATTTATTAAGAAAATATCAAAGTACCATTGGCCTAGAGGCGTTTTTTTGAGTACTTTTAGGCCGAATATGGCAGCGGCCAGTCCAATAAGTAAAAACATCCAATAGCTTTGCATAAACCCGGAAAACGCAATAAGTCCTCTAGTTATAGGTGGGAGCGTTAGTCCCGCATCCGTAAATACAGTTCCAATACGTGGGATTACCAAAATCATCATAAGACTCATAACTATTCCAAGAATACTCATAACTACTATAGGGTAGATCATCGCACCTTTCATTCTTGAGTTTAATTTTGTATTTTTTTCTGTCTCGTGATTTATCTTTTCAAAAATTTCATTCAATTTACCGGAAGCTTCTCCAGCATGAACCATACCTGTCTGAGAGGCATTGAAAACATTTGGAAAATCCTCCATAGCAGCTGAGAGCTTTTTACCTTTCTCTATACGTTTTGCGAGCCCGAGCGTGATTTTGCGTAGTCTTACATTTTTTATTTCATTTGCAATTGTGCGTAATGCTTTGGTTATAGGTACTCCGGCATTTAACGTCACAGAAAGAAGTTGGAAGAAAGTCATCTTCTCCTTCATCTTTATAGTGGTCATTGATTTCATCCAATCATCGAGTCGTCGATATGAATCTATAAAAAAATTACCGGTAAGTTCTATATAAAGGTCTTCATCAAATTTTTGAGTAGAGTTTTTGTCACCGGACCCTCCGATTTCAAATAAAATCTCTTCTCCTACCGGATTGTTTAGTACTTCTTGTGACATTGTTTGGATTAGTTATTATCCGGACGTATCTGGAGTGGTATTGTTGGTTGGTTCTATGTCTACCTGCACATGTCGCGCTACTCGGTACACTTCTTCGAGTGAAGTAAGTCCTTGTAGAGCTTTGATAACCCCACTTTGTTCTAGGGTAAGCATACCTTCTTTCATTGCGGTTTTTTGCATGTCGAGTGTATTTGCTCCTGCGATAACCATTCGCTTAAGATCATTTGTCATAGTCATCAATTCATATATTCCGGCTCGTCCTTTGTAACCTATATTTCCACATTGTTCACATCCGCGAGGCCCATAAAAAACTCTTTCCGGTGGTACGTCTCCTACTGAATGAACATTTATAGTTTGGAGCGCTTCATTTACCATCGAGAGTGTAGTTGGATCGATTTCGATTTGTTGCTTACAATTCTGACAAAGTTTACGTACAAGTCTTTGAGAGATAATTGTGTTAATAGTTGCTGTAAGTAAGAACGGTGGAACACCCATATTTAATATACGAGTTAAAGTTTCAACCGCACTATTTGTATGGATAGTAGATAATACAAGATGTCCTGTAAGTGAGGCCTCAATCGCAATATTTACAGTTTCTTTATCACGGATTTCCCCAACCATTATGATGTCAGGATCCTGACGTAAAGCGGTACGAAGTCCACTTGCAAACGTATAATCAATCTCAGAATGAGTTTGACTTTGGTTTAGTCCATCCATTTGGATTTCCACCGGATCTTCGATTGTTAGGATATTTACTTCCGGTTTATTTAATATGTTTAAACAAGAATAAAGTGTAGTTGTTTTACCGGAACCGGTAGGCCCTGTTGTTAGTATGATTCCATTTGGTAGTTCTAGTGCTTTGCGGAGCAAAGCAAAGCTCGAGCCTTCGAGTCCTAGTTCTTCAAGACTTGGAATATTTCTAGATTCAGATTGAATACGCATTACGATCTTTTCACCGTTTATAGTAGGTAAAGTTGAAATACGTAGATCCATTTCTTGATTATCTTCCGTAGTGACGTGAGCTCGCCCATCTTGTGGAATACGTTGCTCATCAATTTTTAAATTCGACATAATTTTGATACGTGAAACGACAGCCGGATGAATATTATGTGGATATTCAACAACTCTACGTAGAACTCCGTCCACACGATATCTCATACGAATTGTATTTTTTGAAGGTTCTATATGTATATCTGAAGATCTCATCTCGATTGCATACGCAATAGCACTCATCACTAGTTGCGGAATATTACCCGCAATAATCGAATTCTGCAGTTGCTGTATTCTGGATGTTGTATCTACTTGAACTGTATCCATATATTTATTTGGTTGCGCTTCGCGCGCTTTATTTGGCAAAGCAAGTTTCACGCTTTGCCATGTATGTTAATTTCCTTCTTCCGGTGCGTTTTGATTTTGATAGTAGATGTTTAACGAAACTCTATAATCATATAGTCGATTGTTTCGATCATCTTCACGGAACGTTACATCTATAGATTTAATATCCATTACTCGGATGTTACTTTGAATCGCTCCGGAGTTTTCAACGTAGCGTAAGAAATTCATAAAATTCGTTTTCGAACTTGTAATACTCATGCTAACCGGGATTACGTAGTAACCATCATTTGGAGATGGGTTTCCATAAACCATACTTTTTAAAAATATTTCATTTGAAAGGAAATTATTTCTGAAGAAGTAGTCGTCAACAAATCTTGTGAAATTTGTTTTTTCAGCATCAAGTGGAAATACTTTTTGTAATTCAAATAAATGCTCATTACGTCTATCGGTAAATAATTCTGTTTTGCTTGCGAAGTCTACGCTCGCATCACTTAATTTTTTTGTAAGAGTTTCTTCAACTTGTTCAAAACCCAGTACGCTTGCTTTTACATCAGAAAGCTCCGAATAATATCCGAATGAAAAGTACCCGGTAACAATAAGTAAAATAATACTTAAAATTAGAAAGAATTTATCATTCTTTTCATAAAGTTGTTTGAGTTTTGGATTTATTTGACTTGTCATTATTGCTCTAGGGTTAAATCGATACTTAGTATTCCTTTATATGAAGTTTCTTGTTCTTTTGATTTCGTAAAGCTATCCATCTTTATATCTTGGAACATTGAAGATTTCTCAAATGCATCAAGTAAATCAGCACTAAGTGAGAAATTCTTACCATCATCAGAAACAGTTTCACCTATAACTGTAATTGAATTTTTCGCCTGATCGAGTGTGAATGATGAATAGAATATTTCTCCGACTCCATCTTGCATCAATCTACTTCCGAATAATGGGTCTATTGATTGTGTGATTTTTTCTATCTCTTCGATAATATTTGACCACTTCAAACGTTTCTGCCGAAGAGCACTAAGGGTACCAAAGTTACTGGTATTACTTTCACTTAATAAGGATAACATTTCTGCAAATTCTATATCGGTCATCGTTGGTATTTTATATTTACCAAACGCTGAATTAATAGTTTCATTATCAGCAAGTTTTGATACTGTTCTTAAAAAATCCGTTTCTTCAGGGTTTTTGCTATCTGTTATGCTCAAACGAATTTCATCTTTCAAAGCTTTTTTGAATGCTTGTTCAAGACCCCCACCTTCAGTTGGGTTAGCAGGGAGTTTATCCGGAACTATCTTGTATGAAAGAAGATCGTTTGCGAGGATAAGATCCTCTCTCATCTTTGCACGTAACGTCGGGAACTCTTTTTCCAGTTGAACTTTATCTTTTTGAGATACCAAAGAAGATGAATATAAAGAAGTCTTGTACAAATAAGAATCTGTAGTATAGACAAAGTCATCAAGTGCGTACTTCGCAAGTATATAGTTTTGTTTATTGATTTTTGATTGAAGCGTGAGCACTCTTTCATATGCATAAACATTCTTTTGTACCGGATTTTCTCCCAGTAGATTGAAAGTTGGATGTAGCTGAGTGTAGAAATATGAAAAAGTCAGTAGTATGATTAGAACTGTGAGTTTGAGTAGGTTCGCTCCAAGTACCGGTTTTTTATAAATCAAAAGTTCAGCATCATTATTTTTTGGTTTCAGAATTGAGTTAGTCTTTGTAGATGCATTTAAACTATTCATAAGTTGATCATCTGTTTTTTTCTTTGTAGGAAAAAGATCCGTAAAAACATTTGATGCGGGTTTTACCGGTTCAATTTTTTTGTTTTCTGCAGGTTTTGCGGCGATCTCAGTTGTTGATGCCGGCGCGCTATCAACCGGCTTGATAGTCAAACCGGCTCCCGTAGAAGCAAGTGGTTGACCAGGAGCAGTTCCATTAGATTTATTTTCAATGTTTTTTGCCCCGGTATTTTCCGGAGAGGCTTGTTTTTTTCCTTTGTGCGAATCTGTATATTTCTTGAGAAATTCAAACATATGGTAGCTTTTTAATTCTAAATCTATTTATTCTACCAAAAAACCACATTTTTTTCAATACATATAGGGGATAACAAAAAAGAACCCCGCTTGACAGCGGGGCCCTTTAGTTGTTTTTTCGCTTAAACGAAACTATGCAAGTTCAACAGTTGCACCTGCAGCTTCAAGGTCAGCTTTCATTTTTTCAGCCTCAGCAGTTGGTACATTCTCTTTTACTGCTTTTGGAGCACCATCTACGATGTCTTTAGCTTCTTTTAGACCAAGTCCGGTTATTTCTTTAACGACTTTGATCACAGCGATCTTAGAAGCTCCTCCGTCTTTAAGTACGACGTTGAAAGCAGATTTAGCTACTTCATCGTCTCCACCAGCGCTAGCGCCGCCAGCAGGGGCAGCCATTGCAACTGGAGCAGCAGCACTAATACCATACTCTTCTTCCATAAACTTAACTACATTGTTAAGTTGCACGATGTTTAACTTTTCAACAGCATCGATAACTGCTTGTTCTTCTTTTGAAAGCTTTACTGCTTCCTTAGTTCCTTCTGACATAGTTTTGAATGTTAGAAATATAAATTAGTAATAAATGTTTTATTATTCAGCAGCTTCAGCAGGTTTGCTCTTAGAATATTCAGAAAGTCCACGAGCAAATGATGAAAGTGGTGCATTAAGCATAGATGCAAAGCTTGCGAGTGGAGAATTAAGCATACCAACGAATTTCGCAAGTAGTTGTTCTTTTCCAGGGATGTCAGCCAATTCATTCGCACCTTTCGTTCCTAAAAATTGTCCTTCTAGAAATAGAGCGATAAGCTCCATTTTCTTCTTTTTTGGATCTTGTGCCTTTACAAGTTTAGCAGCAGTTACTTCATCTTGAGAGAATGCGAGTCCAACGCTACCTTCCATAAGATCCTTAGTTACATCATATCCGGCTTCTTTTGCAGCAATACAGATAAGTGTTTTCTTAGCGATCTTGAATGATACGTTATTATCTCTAAGCTTTCTTCTAAAACCTTGTGCTTCTTCAACGCTTAATCCTTTAGTCTTCGCTACAGCAACCGATTTAGCACCTTTGAAGTCTGCTATTAGCCCTTGCAGGATCTCATCCTTTTTGTCTTTTGTTATTGGCATTTTTTGTAATTAAATTTTATAAATTTTATTATGCTTAGGCGGTTGCTTCGCTCCGTGCGTGGGACAAAAAAAACTACGACAC
This sequence comes from Candidatus Peregrinibacteria bacterium, assembly GCA_030700255.1. NCBI lineage: Bacteria > Candidatus Peregrinibacteriota > Candidatus Peregrinibacteria bacterium. Next base: position 40,175 of record JAUYJN010000010.1, read on the forward strand.
TGTATCGTAGCGAGAGTTGACATTGCCTTTTTAAGTGAGCACTAGGTGGGAAAGCTGTGCTACCACCTTAAGGCGTTGATATGTCTATCTCGGCGGGTCTTATCACTTTTGCCGGTCCCATTTGGCCAAAAGTTGCCTGCTGTCTACGATTACGGGAGGATTCTACGTAAGCGACCCTATATTGTCAAGAGATTTACAATACCTTGCCATTTTTAATCAATTTTGCTCATATATGCGCATGATAATCGAAGAAATCAAAAAATTGATCCGGTCTCACCTTGATGCAATCCCAGAGGGGAGTGTTCCGCTCATCTGCATCATTGGGCCGACTGCTGTTGGCAAGACAGCCTTGAGTATTGGGCTTGCGCAAGCCTTCAACGCTGAAATCATTTCTGCAGATTCGCGCCAGGTTTACAAGGGGATGGATATTGGTACTGACAAGATTACGCCGGAAGAAATGGACGGAGTACCTCACCACATGCTTGATCAAGTCGAGCCGGATGAGGCGTTTTCGGTATTTGATTTTAAACGCATAGCTGATGAATTGATTCCACAGATTTACGAACGTGGTCATATTCCATTTATAGTAGGTGGTACTATGCTTTATACGGATGCAGTTGTGAATAATTTTGATTTTGATGGTGTAAAACCAAACGAAGAGTTGCGCACAGAACTACAAAAATTCCTCGATGAAAATGGCAAAGAGGCTCTGCACAAAAGACTTGAAGAGCTCGACACGGAAGTCGCAAAAAAGATTCATGCAAATAATACTCACTATGTTATGAGGGCGATTGAGAAAATGATGAATTCTAATGACAAGCAAAATGGCCTGGCAAACGAGAAAACCCAAGGTTCAAAATCTTGTACTAGTACGAGTCAGAAATATGAAAGGTCAAACAATTATCATATCCTCAAAATCGGGCTGATGCGTCCTCGTGAAGAAATTTATGAGCGAATCAATTCACGAGTTGAGAAGCAGTTGGAAGATGGAAAACTCGAGGCTGAAGCAAAACATTTTATAGACAAATATGGTAAAGATGAGCGCTCTATCACAGGTCTTGGCTACCGACAGTTTGTAGAATATTTAAATGGTGAACACACACTTGATGACGTCAAAATTCGTCTCCAAAAAGAAACTCGCAATTTCGCAAAACGTCAGATAGGCTGGTGGAAAAAAGACGACAGCATTCACTGGTTCGATGTAAGCAGGAACCCTCTAATCAACAATATTAATTCTTAATTGCACGACTGATGACAAATTTTAACACACTCGTAGAACTGGCAAAAAAACTTCGTGCCGAAGGTGGTTGTCCATGGGACCGGAAGCAGACTATTGAGTCTTTGGCGAAATGTATAAAGGAAGAATCGGATGAGGTGCAGGAGGCGATTGATAAAAAAGATCATCCGAATTTGAAGGAAGAATTGGGGGACTTGTTGTTTTCTATGGTTATGATGATAAATATTGCGGCAGAAGAAGAGCATTTTGACTATACTGATGTTTTCAAAGCTATCGAAGAAAAAATTATCTCTCGTCACACATGGGTTTTTGGTGATGATAAAGTCGCGACAGCGGAGGATGCACTCGCACTTTGGAAGAAGAATAAGGAGAAGGAAAGTAAATAGTCACTATTGTTTTCGATAAAGATTGTATGGTATTTTGAATATGTCCCGAAAGTCGGGATGTATAAAACAATTTTTAAATTTAATTTAATAAGATCACATGTCCGTAACCGGAAAACTATGGAACTTACTCTCAGAAGACAGATCGGCGCCATTACTTAAAAGACTTCTTGAAGTCAGAGGTATCGTAAACGAAGAAGATATTGAAGCATTCTTACATGATACGAAAACATTGCATGATCCATTTGGCCTAAAAGATATGGAAAAAGCAGTTTCTCGTGTAAAAGATGCTATCAATACCGGTCAAAAGATCATTATATTCGGAGACTACGATGTTGATGGCATTTCAGGGACGTCTGTGTTGGTGCATACATTGGAGCGCATTGGCGCAAATGTGTCATATCGTTTACCACATAGGGTAAACAATGGATATGGCCTGACGGAAGAGTTTATAGAAGAGTTTCAAAAAATAGGCGTAAGTCTTGTAATCACTGTAGATTGTGGAATATCCTGCAAACCTCAGATAGATCTTGCAAAAGAATATGGAATAGATGTGATTATTACTGATCATCATTTGATTCCGGAGGCATTTCCAACATCAGCATATGCTATTTTGCATCCACTTCAGAAGGATTGTGATTATATATTCCCATATTTATCAGGTTCCGGAATGGCTTTTAAATTTGCATGCGCACTTTTGAAAGGTTATCTACCTGAGGCTGAATATGAGAAGGAGGTTGACCAATTATGTGATTTGGCATGTCTCGGGACAGTTGCTGATCTTGTACCTTTGAAGGGAGAAAATAGAGTTATAGTAAAAAGAGGGCTCCGTGGTATTCACATGGGACGTTGGCCGGGGATAGCAGCTATCAAGGAGGTAGCAAATATCACTACTGATGCCGGAGAATGGGATGCGGATGTTATAGGCTACGGCCTCGGGCCCCGCATAAATGCGGCCGGCCGTATATCGGAAGCTTATTTTGCACTTCAGACACTGCTCGGTAAAAAAGAATTTGCTATGAAATTAGAGACTTTGAACAACGAAAGAAAGGAGATGACTTACAAGGCACTCGAAGAGCTTGAAGAGATTATAGCCGGCAAGGACAAGGGTGCAAAAATTATTATAGAAAATTCAAAGGATTGGCATACCGGTATCATAGGTCTACTTGCCGGTAAAATGGCGGAAAAACACAAGAAACCAGTGATAATCATGGAAGATCGCGGACATGAATTAGTCGGCTCTTCTCGTTCTCCGGAATTTTTCTCGATGGTAGATGCTCTATCTGATGTGAGTGATTTACTTGTGAGTTTCGGAGGACATACTCAAGCTGCCGGATTTACTATAAAAAAAGAAAATCTTGCTGATTTCAAAAAACGTATGAGAAAGCTCGCAGAAGATGGGTTGAACGTAACTCAATTGAAGAACACTCTTGATATAGATACTTTGGTTGATATGTCTGAATTGGATTGGAGTTCATATGACATGATAAAATCAATGGCTCCTTTTGGAGTAGGTAATAAGAAGCCAAAATTCCTTCTGAAGGACATTGAGGTTCGGAATATTTATTGTATAGGCGCTGACAAAAGACATCTTCGATTTGACGCGTTTCAAGAAGGACCTCTATCTAGTGGCGGTACAGAGTCGCGTGGACTTCAAGTTATTGGATTCAATATGGGAGAATACGAAAAAGATTTATATGATGGTAGAAAAATCAGCCTTGTTGCACATCTGGATAAAAACACTTGGAATGGAGATACATTCCTGCAACTCAGGCTTGTAGATTTTGAAATTTAAAATTAAAAAAAATCACCCTTAGATTTTAATAATTTTTTAACTTTGCCCTGTATAGTAGGGTCGTTTTCATTATATTAATTTGACTGAGAACTATCCTAAATGCTATACTGTAATACAGGTTATTACAAAGTATTACAGCTAAAAAGCTTTAAAATGAGACAAATTCTTAACATTTCAATGCCTCTCAATATGATAAAAATCATAAAAAAAGAGGTTAAGGAAGGGGGCTATGCTTCTGTAAGTGAATTTCTTCGCTATCTTATACGAGAGTGGCAACAAGAGAAGTTGCTTAGAGAATTGAATCAGCAAACCAAGGATTTCGAAGCAGGCAAAGGGATTGTTCTTAAGTCATTCAAAGACTTAGATAATCTGTAAATGCAACTCACATATCATCCAAAATTTGTTAAGCAGTATAAAAAACTGCCTGAAAATATAAAGAAGCTACTTCAGAAGAAAGGTGGTATTTTTATGCATGATCCTTTTGACGAGAGTCTCAAAACTCACAAGCTTAAGGGGGAACTCATGAATTATTATTCATTTCGGGTTAATTATGAGTACAGAGTCATGTTTAAGTTTATGGACAACGATGTGATCCTATTTTATCAAGTAGGTACTCATGAAGTTTATGACTAATTCCATTTGCAACGTGGGTGTGTTTCATGTAAACTTGTCCCTTCATAAAAACTGTAAATTACTCACTTAGGGGTTTACAGAAGCGCCATTATCTAGTATAATTACTCAATCATATATTCAAATGTCAGTGGATCAAAAAACATTACAAGACGCGGTTGATATCTTAAATAAGAGTCACAAAATTCTTATTACTCCTTCGAGTCCTGCGGACGGAGATTCTCTAGGAGCTGCACTTTCGCTTTACTTGGTATTGCGTAAGCTCGGTAAGGAGCCGACCGTTGTAATGTCTGATGACGTTCCTGAGACGTATGAATTTTTGCCAAAGACAGACGACATTCATCGTGAACTTTTTGGTGTTAAGGACTTTGTTATAACGCTTGATTGCAAGGATGCAGAGGTTGATACAATCAAATATTTGGTAGAGGAAAATGTTGTAAATATTATTGTTACTCCAAAATCAGGACGATTTAAAAAAGAGTCAGTTGCCTTTAAAAATGGTTCTGAGAATTTTGATTTGATAGTTACCGTTGATGCCGGTGATATTCATCAGATGCGTGAACTTTATGATGAAAACAAAGAGATGTTTGAATCATTACCACTTCTTAATATCGATCATCACGCTTCGAATTCAAAATTTGGAACTGTGAATTTTGTTGATTTGGATAGCTCATCTACAACTCAGGCCCTTATCAAAATCATAGATGCCCTCAACACTACCGGAGCAGAGATCATAGATAAGGATATAGCGACTTTGTTACTTACAGGACTTATAACTGATACTGGTTCTTTTCAGCATGCAAATACCACACCTCAAGCCTTTGAGGTGGCTTCCCGTCTACTTGATCTAGGGGCGGAGCAACAGGAGATTATCAAAAAAGTTTATAAGACAAAGAGCCTATCTACTTTGAAATTATGGGGTAGGGTACTTTCAAAAATTCAATTTGAAGAAGAGTACAGACTTGTTTGGTCAACGATTACAACTGAAGATTTACTTGAAACTAATTCAACCACAGAAGAGGCGAATGGAATTATCGATGAATTGATGAGCAATGCACCTGGAGCGGAATTGATATTACTTTTGAAACAAAAGGCTGATGATTTGTTATCGGGCTCTGTTAGAACAAATTCAGATAGCGTTGATGGCAGTGCTTTTGCAGCGAAATTTGGCGGCGGCGGACACGTGCGCGCAGCTGGGTTCCGCATAAAAGGTAAAAACATGATTGATGCAGAGGCAGAGGTAATAGCCGCCGCAAAAGAATTCCAAGCTGCTAGGCTTGGTTTGAATGCTGCGACTGCACCAAAAATGGAAGAAGTAATGATGGAAGCGGAAAAACTTGAACAACCGGTTAAATCTGAAGAGGTCGTTGATAAATTAACTCGTGACTTTGTTGGTAAAAAAGACGATACAGAGGCTGTGCAAGTTGCTCAGATGGTAAGTCAGCATATTCAACCTCCTCAACAAGAAGTGATTGCACCGCAACCGGCTATGTATCCACCCCCCCCTCCAATGCCGATTACCCCACCTATGCAGCAAATGCCGCCACCATCACCAACGCAAGGGCCGCCACCATCACCAACGCAAGAGCTGCCAACTCCGCCGATTCCGCCGATAGTTTAAAGCTGCTCCATTATTTCATCAGATATATCAAAATTACCTGATATATCGGTAACATCCTCATCTTCATCTAGTGCGTCCATGAGGTTTATTATTTTGCGTGCAGTGTCTAAATCCTCAATTTTTTTATCATCTTTTGCAACGAAGCTTACCTCGGCTTTTTCTATTTCAAAACCACTTGATCGTAGGGATGCGCATACTTCATGTAGGTCTTTCATATCTGTATATATTCCAAAAGTTCCATCACCGTTGTCCTCATAATTATTAGCGCCAGATTCTATTATCGCCATTTCAGCTTCCTCTCCGGCAAGTCCTTTTGCACTTATTACACCCTTTTTTTCGAACATCCATGCGGCGGAGCCAGCGGCTCCCATAGTGCCACCTTTTTTTTCAACGGCAGTTCGAATATTTGGGAAAGTACGATTTTTGTTGTCAGTTAAAGTCGTAATCATCAAAGCTGTCCCACCAGGGCCTATGGCTTCATAAGTCACTTCGTATAATTGTGTGTCATCTTTATCTTCGCCTGTACCTTTGCGTATAGCACGTTCAATGTTCGTATTTGGAGTGTTATCTTTTTTTGCGTTATCAACAGCAAGTCTGAGGGATGGGTTTTTATCCGGATCACCGATGCCCATGCCTTCTCTTACAGCAACAGTTATCAATTTCGCATGTTTTGTGAAAATTTTACCGCGAGTAGCATCATTCGCCGCCTTTTTGTGTTTGATCGAAGCCCATTTACTGTGTCCTGACATAACGCTTAGAATTAGATTATAAATATACTGAGAAATCTTCAGCTTTACTATAGTGTGTGAACTGTACAAATATATACCACAGCATTTACTTATCAATCAACCTTAGAAACGGGGAGCTTCACCATTTTTTGCGCATGCCCCGCCATTTCCCACCTACTAACTCCGTTATCCCCTCGCACCTCTTGACCTCCACTTCGCCACCATTCCGCCTACTTTTTTGAACCGCATCGGTGAGCGCGTGCGTACCACGAAACATTTCCATTCTCGCGCAACTCGAAATGGTGATTTTTGGCTTATTACTCATGTTTTTTGCCTATTTTTGTCTGGCAATTTTGACGGATTTTTGTTAGTATTTTCTTCTAATAATCCTTAAATATAAAAGATATGTACGATAAAAAATCAAACGGACTCGTGGGGAAAAATACCTTGCAGAAATCCGCTGGACTTGTGGAAAATACCCTGCAGAAATCCGCAGGGGTCAAGGCGAAAAACGATCTTTTGGCAGCAAAAAACCTTCATAAAAAATTTATTTCCCTTGGCAATCAACGAAATAAAATTACTCACGAACTTATCCTTCTGATTCCCGAGATCTATAAAAAAG
>JAUYJN010000011.1 GCA_030700255.1 Candidatus Peregrinibacteria bacterium
CTTTTTTATAGATCTCGGGAATCAGAAGGATAAGTTCGTGAGTAATTTTATTTCGTTGATTGCCAAGGGAAATAAATTTTTTATGAAGGTTTTTTGCTGCCAAAAGATCGTTTTTCGCCTTGACCCCTGCGGATTTCTGCAAGGCATTTTTCTCCACAAGTCCGTTTGATTTTTTATCGTACATATCTTTTATATTTAAGGATTATTAGAAGAAAATATTAACAAAAATTCGTCAAAATTGCCAGACAAAAATAGGCGAAAAACATGAGTAATAAGCCAAAAATCACCATTTCGAGTTGCGCGAGAATGGAAATGTTGCGTGGTACGCACGCGCTCACCGATGCGGTTCAAAAAAGTAGGCGGAATGGTGGCGAAGTGGAGGTCAAGAGGTGCGAGGGGATAACGGAGGTCGTGGGTGGGGAATGGCGGGGTTTGATGGTGGGGAGTAAAACACCGGCGCAAAAAATGGTGAAGCTCCAAAAAGTCTACCTTCAAAAGTAGTCGGTTTTGTGCTAGAATAACTAAAGAAATTAGAAATAAAAACAAAATTATATGCAGATAACCTTTATTGGTGCCAACCATACAGTGACCGGTTCGAAATATCTTATCGAAATCAATGGTAAGAGTTTTATTATGGAATGTGGAATGCATCAGGGCAGGCGCAAGGAATCCGAGCATCGTAACAATTGTTTCCCATTTGATGTCAAGGGGCTTGATGCGGTTGTACTTTCTCATGCGCATATTGATCATAGTGGCAATTTGCCAAATTTGGTGAATCATGGTTATGAAGGGCCAATTTATTCAACTCATGCTACAAAAGATCTTTGTCAGTACATGTTGACGGATTCAGGTCGTATACAAGAAAGTAATGTTGAATATATAAACAAAAGGAAAGAGAAGAGGGGGCAAGAATTGATTGAGCCTATATACACAGAAGCCGATGCTATTAATGCTATAAGTTATTTCAAAGGACAGAATTATTATGAATCATTTGATGTGGTAGATGGTGTTAAATGTACATTTTATGATGCGGGACATATTCTTGGTTCTGCGATGATTTTCTTGGAAATGCATGATTTTGAAACTGATGAAAAGGTGTCATTATTATTTACCGGTGATCTTGGGCGACCTCATTTACCGATCCTTAGGGATCCTGATATAGAGAAATTACCACCTGCAGATATCCTTATGATTGAGAGTACTTATGGTAATAAATTTCATGAATCTATTGTGGAGGCGCAAGATGCATTGGCAAAGATTATAAATGAAACTGCCGCAAAGGGCGGTAAGATTATTATCCCTGCATTTGCACTTGGACGTACTCAGGAGGTAACGTATGAGCTACATCAACTTGCTAATGCAAAACGTATCCCTGCGATTCCTATCTTTTTGGATAGTCCACTTGCAGTTAGTGTAACCGGAGTATTCAAGGCTCATCCCGAATGTTATGATGAAGAATCGAAAAAGATGATTGAAGATGGTAGTGAATCACTACTTGGATTTGATAATTTTAAGCAAACTAAATCAGTAGAGGAGTCAAAAGAATTAAATAATTTCAATGGTCCTTGTATTATTATTTCTGCATCGGGTATGTGTGAGCATGGTCGAATCCTGCATCATCTAAAAAATAATATCGAGGATCCTCGCAACGCAGTAATGATAGTTGGATACCAAGCTGAAAACACCCTTGGTCGCAAATTAGTAAAGGGTGAAACAGTGGTGAGTATTTTTGATAAAGATTATCAAGTAAAGGCGCGCATAGAGGCATTAAATTATTTTTCCGGACATGCGGATCGTTCAGATCTTTTGAATTTCGCAACGTCCGTAAAAGGGTTGAAGAGGACATTTGTCGTTCATGGCGATGCGGAGAGGAGCTTTGCACTCAAAGAAGCATTCGAGAGTAATGAATTATCAAATGTGTGTGTGCCATCTTGGGGTGAAGTATATGACTTGAATTTAAAAGCATTAGAGACTGGAGGTAAGCCAAAACTACGTATAATGTGTGGTGGTGAATATATATACGATGCCAAGGGGATACTTGCTCCGGCTGACGTATCTCATTTGGGAGGGGATGGTATTCCGGATCATGAAGGTAAGAATATTTTTGCTGCAGACAATGCTGAGGAAGAAAGGAAAGCGCCTAAAAAAGAAGATAAGAAGGCTAAGACTTCAGGCTTCGACTCTGGCGGGTTTGATAGCTAGCCTATTTTTCCACTCAAAAAACCAAGGGCTAATAGTATAATTCCAGCAGTTCCTACGAAATATGCAAAGGCTCTTTTTTGCACTTGTGATTTTTTTTAGTTATTATCAATTTCGTAAACAGTATATTCTTTTTCAAACAAAAACAAATGTTAGAAGAGGTGAACAAAATAAAAATAGGTGGGCATGAGATAGAATATGTTCTTAGGAAAAAAATTAGTACTCGTAATTTGTCGATGCGCTTGGATTTTGGGCGGCGCCTCTATATATCGGCGCCGCGGCTTATGAGTACCGGTAGGATTCTTGATTTTCTCAAAGAAAAGGAATCTTGGCTAAAGAAAAATATAGAAAAACTTGATCAGAAAAATGAGGAGAAGGCGCTTCACAAAAAAGATGTCAAAGAAGGTGAGTTATTTGTACTGCTTGGCCAAAAATACAATTTGGATATACGATTTCTTAGTAAGAAGCGCGGGAACGCATATTTTGAATGTTTGGAAGATGGTAAGAATAATTTGGTTTTGGAGATTCATGAAGCCACGCAGTTTAGAGACGTTCCGGAGGTGGGGAGGATCGCTATAGATAAATTGTACAGGCAATTTGCAAAACAATATTTCACAGAGAGGGTGGGGAAATTAAATGAAGAACATTATGGGTTCAAATACCGTGATATAAGGGTGAAAAATCAAATGACCAGATATGGCTCGTGCTCATCTAAGGGGAATTTGAATTTCAATTGGAAAGTGATCATGGCTCCACCGGAAGTGGTGGATTATTTGTTAGCACATGAATTATCCCATCTTTCGCAGATGAACCATTCGGCTAAGTTTTGGGAACTTGTTGAAAAAGCCTGCCCGCAGTACGACAAACATCGCAAATGGCTCAAAGCAAAAGGCCACACTTTGACCTTCTAGCAGACGTTTTTTTTCCTATATCCCCAAAGCGCGGAGTTTGCCGGCTCATTCCTTTGGAATTATATGCAAGAAATATTCCTGGTTTCCTTCTTTGCCTTTGAGCGTCAGTTGGATTTTTTTCTTTAACTGCCAACCAAATTCAGATAAGAATTTTGGCATTGCATCCAAGTGATTCTTTATCACGTCTATATTCGCAGCGATCCCTTTGACGACGTATCTTTCACCTACTTCAAATTGAGGTTTGAATAGTGCGAGTATTTCATAGTTATGGTTTTCTCCTTGCAAAGTCTTTAAGAATTCTGAGAGTGGCTCAAGGATTTTTTTGAGAGAAATAAAAGAAACATCTATTACGATGATGTCAAAATGGTCAAATCCGAGCTTCTTTACTGTAGCTGGTTTAAGTGTACGGAAATCAGTTTTTTCTAGGCTAACAACCCTTTTGTCGGATTTTAGTTTAGGATGCAGCTGAGCGGTCCCATTGTCCACTGCGAAGACTCTTCCCGCCCCCATCTCGAGTAATATTTCACTAAACCCACCGGTAGACGCACCAATATCCATGCAAACTGTGTCATTTGCAGCAACGTGCCATCTTTTTATAGCTTCTTCGAGTTTTAGTGCAGAGCGGCTCACGTACATTTTTAAATCTCGTACCTCTATTTTATCAGCCTCCTCTACTGTAAAGGCAGGTTTTTTGATTATATTTCCATTCACAGAGACCTTACCACTTTTGATAAGTACTTGCGCTTTTTCACGGCTCTCTGCGAGGTCATTGTTGGCGATATAAATATCGAGTCTCATAGTTTTTTTGCTAAATATTCTTTTGATAGACGGCAAATTCATATTTCGAACCATTTTCTTCAATTGCATCCGACCTACTCATTTCTTTGAAAACATCTTTTGAGAATTCCGGGAAGAAAGTATCGCACTCAAACGTATTATCGATCTCGGTAATATATAATTTGTCACAACTTGGATGGTTGATAGCGTCAGCATATACATGACCACCTCCTATTACAAACACTTCATGAATGTCATAGCTTTCAATCATTGTAAGTGCAGTATCTAGAGAGTCTGCGATAAGGACGCCTTCATCCGCCTGATAGTCAGGATTTCTACTCAAAATTATATTCAGCCTTTTAGGTAGTGGTCTTTTGTCTATAGGCAAAGATTCATATGTGCGGCGTCCCATAATCACTGCATTTTGTCCTATATTTTCACCTTTTGGTGATCTGGTAGTATCTCTGAAATACTTCATATCTGTCGGCAAATGCCATGGCAGATCATTGTCTCGACCTATCCCACGATGTTTATCACACGCGACTATCATTGAAAATTTCATATTTTATTATTATTATATACTTTTAGACGTATTGATAATTTAGTCTAACTCTTAAGAGTTAAATTAGGACAACAATATCCTATACAGCAACTTTGAACTTAATAAATGGATCATGCTCATAATTCTCTAATGTAAAATCCTCAAACACGATATCAAAGAAGGGTTTTTTGTTTAATTTGAGAGTAGGGAGCTTGTGCGGCGTCCTTGTTAGCTGCTCTTGTAGCCCTTCGATATGGTTTAGATAAATATGTGCATCTCCCATAGTATGAGTGAAAATCCCAGGTTCCAAATCACATTCTATCGCCACCATAATCATCAGTGCCGCATAACTCGCTATATTAAAAGGCACCCCGAGCGCAACGTCAGCACTCCTTTGATATAACTGACAATCCAGCCTTCCACCCCCTACATAAAACTGAAAAAACATATGACATGGAGGCAGCGCCATTTCCGGTACTTGCGCGACGTTCCATGCATTCACAATTATGCGTCTTGAATCAGGATTGTTTTTAATCATATCAATTGCCTGCGAGATCTGATCTATAGAACCGCCATGCCCACATTTATCGCAGTCCCCATGAGGACAACCATATTTCGGCCACGACCTCCATTGATATCCATATACCGGCCCAAGCTCACCATCCGGCGCAGCCCAAGCATTCCAAATAGGCGTATACTCTTTGAGTCCATCATTGATATTTGTCGAACCTTTTAGAAACCAAAGTAATTCCCGAATAACCGCATCAAAAAGTGTTTTTTTTGTAGTGACCATCGGGAACCCATCTCGCAGATCATATTTCCTCTGTATTCCAAATATAGAAATAGTCCCAGTGCCGGTTCGATCACTTTTTTCTTCACCATTATCCAAAATTTCTTGTACAAGCGAGAGGTATTGTTTCATGCAAACTTAGTTTAAATAGCAAGCGCATTCTACCTACTCACCAACCACTAATCAATTATTTTTACCTCTGCATCTCTATGGCGAACATACTGATAAGCTTTACAAATTCTGCACGACTGATGAAGTCGCTTGATCGAAATGTGCCGTCTGCATAGCCCTGCAATAGTCCTTTCATTTGGAAGTATAGAATATGAGGTAGATATGGGTCACTGAAGCCAACATCTGTGAAACCACCTACTCCAAAGTTTTCCCATAGGCTTTTACCGAATTTTTTGTGGAGTCTCGCTCCGGAAACTCTGAACATGAGGCGAAGGGCGTTACCACGTTTCAATTGAGCTTTTGAGTTAAATGAACCATCTACAATTTTATTCAAAACTCCTCGTTCAAAGCTTGCTTTTACAAAAGGAAGACTGGTATTTTCATACACGAGTTTTTCTCTCGAAGAGATGTCTGTAAATACAGCTGTTGCAAGAACTATCGCTTCACCATTACGCATAAGTTGCGATGGATCATTATAGAAATCATCGACTAAGTTATGTATATACTTAGAGGTTGAGTAAGCCCTTTGCATATTTTTAAGTTGCATTAGATTTTTGAAATGACGTTTCATCCAAAGATTTTCCTCATCCAATTTCTCCTCGATTTCTTTGAGAAGATTGTCGATAGCGGCATCATCTATTTTTTCTTCAAGCATTTGTTCTTCAGTAGCTAAATCTTCAGCCGCTTGATCCTCCTCCTCCTCCGCCAACTCCTCGATTTCTTCTTGAGTGGTTTCATCTGTAGTTTCATCTACAGTAGGTTCGCTAGTTGTCGTCGAAGGGGTTGATGAGGCAGTACTACCACCACTTATACCGGTGAAATAAGACGCGGCACTCAATGTGGAATTACCACCAGTTGTATTATATGCCCATATCTTCGCATAGTACGTAATTCCTGGTATATTTAAAGTTACGGCTTCATCAATAATGGTGGTACTGGTTGTGCCTACTGTGGCGAGTAGGGCATCATCGCTATCGTCCCACTCTTCAGCAGTTCCATTACGATTCTCTACATCTGTTTGATTGGTTCCATACCATACTTCATAGTGATCAAAAATAGTAGAAGATACAGTCGACCATGATGCAAGTAAACTTCCATTTGAATTTGTTATTGAGAAAGTAGTTAGTCCTGTAGGTACGTCGCTTATTATGGCTCCGGCACATGCTATTGGATACGAAGTTCCATTGGCTAAAGTGATTTGGTAGCAAGCAGTATCACCAATTGTAAATGAACCTGAGAGTGTCGCCGTTTCATCTGCAACAGTAGACGTTCCTTCAAATGTAGTGGTGTAACTTCCATCTATAGTATACCAGTCAACTTTGCTGCCATCGGCAAGCCCTGTTAAAGAAAGTGTGAAAGTGACGTCTGTTACAGTTGTAGAAACTGAGGCATTGGTTACACCACTTTGAGCGCCTGGATTAAAAACCATGTTTGCTGAAGTATCAGCTGCGGCAACTTCAAATATATTACCACGAAGTGAATTTGTAGTCGTGCTTGAACCATCAAGAGTTACGTCATTGCCACCATTGTATCCAATGTAATTCGCTTTATCTAAACCTGTTAAAGTCTCAGCAAACCCATAACCAAGTATAGCTCCCGTCGCGCCGGCATTTATAAGTACACCGTCGCCAGTATTACCTAGGTCTTCAAAAGAAGTATTTGTACCAATATAGTTACCTATAATCGTAGCGGCTATTCCAGAGCCTGTTACTGTTACACCGCCTACTCCGTTACCTCCTATAATATTATATTGACCGCTTACAGCACTACCGACTGTTATATTTGGATTACTTCCTTCGATCAAAATACCATCAAAGTCATTACCAATTACCCCATCAGCATTTTTATTTGTACCAATTCGGTTCCCTTTAATTACATGACTTTGTGATCCGGCGTCATTTATATGAATACCTCGAGCTGTATTACCTGAAATCAAATTACCACCGGTGGCGGCAGTATTACCTATTGTAATTACAGCTGTCGGAGTCCCTGTGATCCTTATACCACTCCCACCATTTGCAAATCGTGACCCTCCTCCATTAACACCGATTCCATTCGCATAAATCCCAACTGCCCCTGCACTGCTATTAACCACTATACCATCATCAGTATTACCCGCTATGGCATTCATAGTATTGGCGGTGCCGGAATTACCTATCGTGAGTGCTCCACATGCATTACAAAGGACGCCCATTGAGCCATTTGCAATTGCGCCATCACCAACTTCATTTAACCCTATATGATTTTCTGAGATCAAATTCCCAGTCGATCCATTCCCACCAATATAGATACCATGACTTCCGTTTCCGGAGATTGTATTTGGCTCATTAATGGCATCGGTGTCAGTAGTACCAAATATATTATTTACACACGTAAAACATGCAATACCGTTTTGACCATTTGCGATTGCGGAAGTACCGGCGGCATTAGTACCGATTTTATTGTTTGTTATCTGCCAATTTGAAGCGAGGCTAGTAAGATAGATACCATTGTTTTCATTTCCTGAAATTAAATTTCTTTGTATTACAGAATCTCCAAGCACAGCAGAACCTGCTCCATTAAAATATATACCTGCAGTGTCTTGTGTATACCCGAATGTAGCGATAGCCGCAGTTCCATAAGCATTTGTTCCTATGTAATTATTTACAATTTGTAAATTACTAAATATACTATCTCCTAGGTGAATACCTGTACTCGTATTACCGGATATTATATTACGATACCCGGTAGTGGGTCCACCAATAATTATGCTACCACTGTATGTTTGACTACTTGAAGTACATATACCATCAATTCCACCAAGACCTGTAGCACCATCCGTTCCAATACCTATATAGTTACCACTAATTGTCAAATCACCTACATTATTTCCAATTGTTACACCACAACTTCCGGATTCACCATTGCCGGCTATTACATTACGTTCAGAAGCTGTACTTCCACCAATGACTGAGTCTGTTGAATTTTGAACAATAATACCTGCGTATCCGGACATTGCCGTAGCACCGTCCGTACCAATCCAGTTATTTTTTACTGTTACATTATCTGCTGCTACAGTGATTGCATAATTTCCCGATGTATCCCCCCAGTTGATGAATACATTTTTACTTCCAGCCTCCCCAACTGTTGCACCGGCTCCATTAACAGTTAATGCATTATTAAATCCACTAAAAATACATCCTTTTACTTTAGATGGCCCTATCGTTTGAGGTCCATCAATCGCCCCGCCATCAAATGTAATACCTCCGCAATCAAGAATAATACCTTCTGTATCTGTTGGGTCAAGTATGAGATCTGGATTTGTAATTGTGATGGTTCCACTTACACCAAATTCAATTGTATCTTGCCCGGGATTGTCACCCGCACACCCAATTGCATCAAGTAAACTTGTATCAATAACACATTCTCCATCATCATCATACGTGGTTGTATCCACCGTATAAGTAGTAGCTACTGCAAAAGCAGTTGTTAAGCTAAACAAAAGACTGATTGATAATGTTGCAAGGAGTGTAAAGATCACTCGTTTAACATAATTGCAGTTGAGTATAGTTGCCATGGGTAATATTTTTTTAAGAATTTAAATATAAATCTTAATATTATACACCAAAAACGGCTCCATGTAAAACCCCATTTATGAGAGTGTTGAAAAAGTCGTATTGCGAGAAACACCAAAAATGGTCGCAGAGCGACCACCTTTGCTAAGGTGTTCAATTTACAATATTCGAGTAAATCATCCTGCATTTTTGTTTTTTTTCAACATCTTCAACTTCAAACATCATTTTCTTCCAAGCGTTCATCGCCATTGCTCCATCCCGTAGATTTAAATCTTTGTAAGACATTTTAGGGACTAGAACAGGCAAAACATCTTTTATAGAAAAGCCTCCCCTAAAATCCGGATGTACATAATGGTTTTTTGAAAAAATTTCCATTAGATCAAACAATCGCTGATTGTAGCCGTGGAATATTTCAGCATGTTTAGGTAGTAAATCAGCTAAATTTTCGTGACATTTCCCTTCAAATTTCTTGTTCCAAACGATAATACTACCTTTACCACCCATCACTTTCATTAACTCATTTGCTAAAGCAATCATTGGATGAGAGTTTGGATCTGTGTGCAAATATTCGTAATGTTCCAACTCACCGTTTGGCTCTCTCAAAATATGTAAAGAAAACTGAAATGATACTTTGATACGGCACACAACCATCATAAATCGGCACGGCTGTTGGATATGTTTCATAGTCTAAAAAGTAGAGAGGATAAACCAATTCTTCTAGTTTCATAAGGTTATTTTAATTTCTTGGTATTTTGCTTTTTTAGCAAATAGTTCTCGGGGCTGCTTACCTTTTTCTTCGTTCTTTTTTCAAGGGCTTCCTTTGCGTCTCCGGCAATTTTGCCACCTTCCTTGGCATCTTTCTTTAATTTGTGAAATCCTTGTGAGTTTTCGGTTTGGGTTATTTCGGTGGTTGCCCGTTCGCCCAGCATCGAGAAGATGAGCTCTAAATCAGTCATATGATCTCGTAGATTTTCACGTTTGAGCTTTTTAAATTTCTTATACTCGCTCGGAGTCATGCCAAAAGTGGCCTTGGATATTTCTGCCGTCAAAATGGAATAATCTTTTTGCTCTTTCACGCCGCGCTTTTGCCATTCATCGGTTAGCTCTTCACGAATCGCAATGCCACGCATTCTTTTTTCAATCCAGTCTTCGCTGTAGCCTTTGGCTTTATATAAGGCTCGTGTGCGCTTTGTTGCCAGCTCGGGATCTTCAATTTCCTGCACTCGCTCATAACCAACTTTTGCCAACCATCGTTTGAATGGTTCGGCTTTTGGGGATGGAATGGATTGGATGATGCGGAAAATACCTTCGGTGTTAGCACAATCGGTATTGTATTTTTTACCATCTGCTGACTCTAATTTCAGTTGTCGACAAATTGTCGATAACTCAATTCCATCTTCACTATTTACGCGAACTTTCATGCGATACCAATAATCATTGGGATTTGAGCTCTCCGTAAGGGCACTGATAACATCCACCACGGAAAACCACCACTCACTATGATGAATTATTTTTCGAATCTCTTTCTTTTGAAAGATGGCGAGTTTTGTTGTTGTGTTGTCCATAAAATTAATGAGTTAATTTTCACGCATAAGCCCAACTTTTTTCCCAACAATTTGGCAGTCGCCAAGCTGCATAGTGTAAATTTGATATTTGGGATTAGCCGGTTTTACCGTAATTTGTTTTTTTTCTTTGAGAACTTCCTTTAAAGTCACTCCCCAATTTGTATCCGCTATTACAACTATGTCCCCATTATCAAAATCTGTTTGCTCTCTGATTAAAACAAGGTCTCCATCTAAAACCCCTTTTTCCTCCATACTGTCACCGCTAACTCGCAAAAAATAGTGTCTTCTATAGTCGCCCTTTAACATGGATTTTGGTATTTCCCTGATCTCCGGTGATTGCTCTTGGATTGCTTCGCTTGGTCCACCTGCGGGAACTATCCCAAGAATTGGCACTTCAATTACATCATCTCTTTTTAATGGTTCGAAACCTCTGGCTACGCCGGAACTTTTTTTTAAAAAACCTTTGTCTACCAATTGGTTTACATGAAATTGTGCTGTTGAGTGAGATGTGAATCTCATCGCTTCCTGCACTTCTTTTAAGGAAGGCCCATATCCTTTTTTCTTTGAAAATGACTCTATGAAGTCCAATACTTCCTTTTGCTTCTGTGTGAGTGGTGTTCTTGTAGACATTGTTTAAAAATCACTTGACGATACTAGTATATTTTGTAAGAATTTGCACGTCAACTGTAAATCAATAGTAACTCAATGTAAACAACATTTAACTAAATTTCTATGAAATTCAAGAAAGTATTCGTCTCTCCATCCACGTAGCGGGCACTGAAAATTTAGAAGAGAAGCGGAGCTTTCTGCAAAAAATCGGCTCGAACTTCCACGTCATCGGTCAAAAAGCCTACACAGAATTGGCAAAACCCTGGGTTTGGGCGGGCGAAAAATCGCGATTTACTGTTTGGAGCACGTGGTGGGAATCGAACCCGCGTCATCAGCTTGGAAGGCTGAGGTAATAGCCATTATACGACACGTGCGTTGCTAGGATACTTCTTAGTATGCGAAGAGGATTGTAATAAACTGATTATACTTTTGCAAGTCTTATGTATTTTATCTTTCAATTTTTGAACATTCTGATAATTTAAATTCTGAAATAACCTCTCACATATTTGAAATGGATACTCAAAAACCTATACATTTTGACGGCATGCGAAAAAGTATCAATCAAGGCGCAGTGCGATTTATGCAGTATGGTATTCGAGAAATAGTAGATACAGCGCAGCAAATACGTGAACGAGACCCAAATTGGAGCATTATTCCGGAAAATATTGGAGATCCTATACCAAAAGGTTGGCCGGTTCCGCCATTTTTAAAAGATTTGCTCAAAGATGTTATAAATGATGAAAGTAACAAAGTTTTTGGATATTCGCATTCGAGAGGCCTTCCTGAAACGAGAAAGTGGGTAACTCAGTATGCAAAGAGATTTTCACCTTCAAGCGAACTCGATTATGAATATGTGCTTTTTACAAGTGGTCTTGGGGCTGCGATTTCAGCTTTATACCATATGTTTGAAAAAGGTGCTCGTGTACTCCAGCCAACCCCTGCATATCCGACCCATGTATCACTTGAGGCGTACTGTCAGCAGGCAGAAGGGATTCGCTACAACCTTGATCCTGATAATGATTGGCAGCCGGATGTTGAAGATATGGAGGCACAGATCCTTGCCCATCCGGATGTTACAGGTTTACTCGTGATAAATCCTAACAATCCGACAGGAGCTGTATATAGTGCGGAAACTATCGAAAAAATCGTTCAACTTGCAGAAAAATACGGACTTATGATAATAGCTGATGAAGTTTATTTTAGAATGGTTTACAACGGTCATGAACATGCTCATATCACAGAGATCGCACACAATCGTGTACCATTAATAGTTATGCGTGGAATGTCAAAAGATGTGCCTTGGCCGGGAGGTAGGTGTGGATGGTTAGAATTCCATAACACTCATTTGGATCCTTCATACAAAGCTTACTGTGAAAGTGTGAAAAAACGTATTTTGATGGAGGTGTGTTCGGTAACTATGCCGCAAATGGTTGCACCAAAAGTCTATGATCATCCGGACTATGAAGCATGGATTTCAAACTATAATTCTGAACTTGAAACAAATGGTAACTTCATTGCGGAAACTTTGAGCGCCGTCCCATATCTCAAAGTAAATCGCACAAATGGAGCTTTTTATATGATGCCGTTATTCAAAGATGGAGTGTTAAATAATTCTCAAACTCTTCCAATTGAAAACGATGAAGTTAGAAAATATATAGAATCAGAAGTCAGCGCGGAAGGATTCCCACTTGATAAAAGATTCTGCTACTTTGTGCTCGCTTCGACAGGAATTTGCGTAGTTCCTGCAAGTGGATTTTTTAGTCTTTGTCCTGGATTCCGTCTCACAACTCTTGACCGCGACCCGGTACGCGCAAAGCAAACGTACGAAACTCTTGTCAGAGTGGTAAAGGAGTATGTAGAATCCAGTGCGAGTTAATCGAGCACTTATTTTATGTATTATGAGTTTTGAAATTTACACAGACGGAAGCTGTATAGGGAATCCAGGGCCGGGAGGTTGGGCTTTTATCGTTATTGATAAAAATGCAAAAGATGATGATGGGTCAACTTCTGGCGTGGTGCATCATGAGAGCGGTTATGACAAAGCTACGACAAACAACCGTATGGAGATGATGGCGATTATAAAGGCGCTTGAATATGGGGTGAAAAAAAAATGGGATAAGATAAAAATTCATTCAGACTCAAATTTGCTCGTGAGTACGATAAATCTAGGTTGGAAGAAAAAAGCAAACCTTGATCTATGGCTTGAGATGGAAAAACTTCTCAGCAAGATAAAGATAGATATAAGCTGGGTAAAAGCTCATGACAAAAACATTTATAACAACATGGTCGATGAGCTAGCATTCAACGCAGCAAGTAAAAAATAAGATATAATGCTGTGGAAGATGCATTTGTGCGCACTTGTCCCGCCATGGCGGTGACGCACAAAGGTGAATACGTCACAGAATGGCACTTGAGTCAAAAATTTCTGCGCAGAAAAAAATGACAATACGAGGCGATTGTTGTGGGACGGCAGTTTATTATGCTCTTTGAAATTTTCTTGGAGAAAGAATCTGTTGATCCATGAAATTATTTAAACTCAGCGATTCGCTCCTCCAGAGCTTCTTTTGATTGGTATCCGACTACTTTGCCAACGATTTCTCCTCCTTTGAAAAATACGACAGTTGGAATACTCATAACTTGGTATTTTTGTGGAGTTTCTTCATTTGCATCGATATCCATTTTCCCTATAACAATGTCATTCATTTCTTCTGCTATCTCTTCAACGTGAGGAGCCATCATTTGGCAAGGCCCACACCAGGTCGCAAAGAAATCAACAACAACTAATTTATCGCTTTTTAATACAGTTTCTTTGAAATTTGCATCTGTGAAAGTTGCTTCAGCCATATATCTATTTTAAATACTAATACAAATAAGATTATAACAGTCATGCTTGAGTAGTACAAGTCTGCTTACTGAGCGTCGATTGAGGGAAGTCACTAATTGTGATAGAATAATAAGATTATATATTTAGGTATTTTCAATGAAAATAGGTTCAAAATACATACTTACAGGGATTTTACTCACATTATTGGTGGCTATGTCGCAAATATTTGTTGAAAAAGGTGAATATATAAATACAACTAATGATTTTATTTCTGATAATGGATTCTCTGTTGGTACGATAAAAGTTGAGGAAACTCATCATTTACCTGAGAGATTGTCTGCGAGCTTAGATGGCGGAGGCTCCATAGCTTATGAGAGTTATGATACATTTTTATCTGTTTGGATGGGGGCAGAGGTTCCTTTTCATGCGTTAACTGTCTCTTGGAAAGAAGAGGCTTCGGATGGGACAACTGCAGATATTTGGGTTCGTACGAAGCATATAGATGGTAGTACTTCAGAGTGGATAAAAGTTGAAAAAGATATTGATGCACAGAGTAATCAGGAGATAGAAGCGGTTGATGAGAAAGGTGCGCATAAATATTATTCATTCTTGAGAACCGCAATGTCTTTGCAGATACAGTACAAGGTTGAGTCTTCGACAAAGGACACAAATATAACTCCGGTTATTTCAGAGGTTGAGTTTACTTATATTGATGCGGCGCGAAGCGCCGCAAATGAGGACTCCAATCAAGACCTTGTCGCTTCTTTGCAAATAATGCCATCCGGTACGGATGTAAAAATAATCTCAAGGTCGCAGTGGGGTGCAAACGAAGATTTGAGGCTTTTCAAAGGCATGGGCAAGCCAAAGCAGATTGACGTAAGCGAAGAGATAACTTCAAACTTCGGAGATGAAATCAAGCTTCAAAAAGAGATTAAACAAAATTCAAATGGGCAACTTTTCACTTGGCCTATTCAATATCCGCAGAGTGATATTAAGGCGATATTTGTGCATCACACTGCTTCACAAGAAGATGCTATGGAGGATTCATATGCAGCAATGCGTGCAATTTATTATTATCATACTGTAACTCGAGGTTGGGGCGATATTGGCTACAATTATCTTATCGATGAAGATGGTAGGATTTTTGAAGGGAGATATGGTGGGGACAAAGTTATAGGAGCTCATACTGCGAATTTTAATGTTGGGACTGTCGGAGTCGCAATGATTGGAAATTATCAAGAGAATGAAATAAATGGTGGGGCGGTCGAAGGACTTGTAAGACTTCTGACGAGCCTTACGGAAAAATACAAACTCGATCCTATTGCGATTTTGAAGCTTCGAGGGAAAAATGTTAATGTCATTTCAGGTCACCGCGATGCGGGTAAAACTGTATGTCCCGGAGAGCATGTCTATGAAAAATTGGTTTCTATAAGGCAACTTATAAAAAATGAACTTGAGGTAAGGGGTACGTACAAGGGTGTAATATCAACTGTCCGTGCTGCGAATGGAATTGATTTTGATGATATTGATAACAGGGGGTTCGTGATTATCGGTCCCGAAGAGATAAAGACAATTTCATTTAGATTGAGAAATACCGGATCCAAATCATGGGGTAGAAACACGACTTTGGTTTATCGAAATGGCGATCATAATATAGCTGGGTTTGATGAGGTGGTAGCGAGGCTCAAAGAGCCGAGTATCGGAGATGGTGAGATTGGTACATTTGAAATCCCAATTCAAGGATCGTTCTCAAGTGGATTAAAAAATTATTATTTATATCTTGCGGTAGGGCAAGAATTGTCAGAGAGGCAGATACTTTTCCCTGTTTATATAGAGCCAGTGGATTTGAGGTTCAGTCTCATCAAGATAGATAAAGCTCCGAAGATAAAGCTCAACAAAAATGAAGATACAAAAACGACATTTACGATAGTGAATAAAAGTAATATCACTTGGACTGCTTTCAATGTAAGTCTTCTAAGTCAGGCAAAAGATTCACTTTTTGTAGATGGTAAAATGATTTCACCTGGAGCAATTCAACCTGGTCAGAGAGCGACATTTGAAGCTTCTTTCAGATCCGGCAATACTGTAGGGCAATTTGAAGAACATTTGAGACTTGTGTTAACTGACTCAAAGGGCGGCAAAGTGTTTTCCAAAACCTCACAAGATTTTGTTTTCCGAATAGATGGGCCAACTACATTGAAATCCGGAGAAAAAATTCTTCTTGCAGGCTCATCGGAAATTCATACTTTAAAGCCAGGGGAGAGTACGTATGCATGGATTGAAATTGAAAATAATACAAATGAAGTTTGGACTAGGGCAGGGGCGGAACATATTTACATTGCAACCCTCAAAGCTCCTTCGATCAAGGTCGGCAATATGTTGATGACCAAAGGCACTATAAAACCAGGGGAAACTACAAAGATATATTTTGATTTGAGAGCTCCGGAAAAAGAAGGTAAATATTTTGTTAATTTTATATTTAGACATAAAGATGTTCGTCTGACGAAAAAACAAATGAGATTTGATTTCATAGTTTCAAAAGATTCGACGGAGGTATATACAGCGCCGACTCGCCAAAACATAGAGGTTGATAATACTAGTATTGGTCAGGATACGATAAGGGTTGCACTACCTTTTGAAGGTAATCCATCTATAACTTCTGATACAAATCTTCGAGTATATGATTCCTCAGGTAAAGATTTGAACAATGGGTCAATTATAAAATCTGGCACAAATCTTACGGTTTCTTATATGAATGGAAAATATGAAGTAGCAATCGGGAACAAAAAAATCACCACAGATAAGTATGTTAGGATAGGTAGTGAAGGTGGAATTTTAAGGATTATAAATTTCTCAAATCCTCCGCTGTGGAATCCGAATTTAAATGATAACGAATATCGTGGGGTACTTGAGGTGCGTGCTATAGATAGTAAACTTATGGTTATAAATGAATTACCGCTCGAGCAATATTTGTACGGAATAGCGGAGGTTTCAAATACCGATCATGTTGAAAAAATAAAAACACTGGCTGTGATCGCGAGAACCTATGCCAAATATTACATAGATCGTCGTGGTACCGCTGAAGTGAAATTCCCAGGTAAGCCATATGATTTGGATTCAAGTCCGGACGTGAGCCAAAAATACCTAGGTTATGGACTCGAAAAACGTTCACCAAAGATCAAAGCTGGAATAGATGCAACACGTGGTGAAGTGGTTACTTATGAGGATAAGATTGTTAAGACTCCGTATTTTAATACGACAGATGGTACCGCGACCAAGAGTGCAGCGGAGGTCTGGGGCTGGAAAAATACACCATATCTTGTATCTGTGCCTGATCCACTTTGTGAATCAAAAACATTTTCAGGTCATGGGGTAGGTCTTAGCGGTTGCGGAGCAACCGCTGCCGCTGAGCGCGGCTACTCATACAAAGACATAATCAAATACTATTATATAGGTGTCGAAATAAAAGATTTATATTAAAGTATGTCAAATTGCTTGAGTGTGTGTGTTTGTGCTAATCTTTCGGCACTAACTTTTTTATATGCTACTTGCAATTAATACATGTCTGCGTCATGTGGAAATCGCACTGATCGATACGGAATCAAATACGGTTATAAAAGAATTTTCAGAAGAATCCGAGAGAAATCACACTGAGAAAGTTTTTGAATTTATTTCAAAGGCACTTGAATTAGGCCCCTCCGATTCTCCAAACGGAATACAGAGCCAAACCTTGACTCCTGATAAAGTCTTGGTAGTTACTGGGCCGGGTGCTTTTACATCGATAAGGGTAGGGGTGGTGACTGCAAATACCATTGCATTTGCAGCTTCTGCAAAAGGAGTAAAGAGTGAGCTTTATGCCATAGATTTGGTGACTCTATTTAAACAGGAAGACAGTGCCAATGCTTTAAATAAACCTATGACTACACTTCCAATTTTCTTAAGTGCAGGTAAATCCGAAATTTACGAATTAAAATCTTTAGACAATTTTGTAAAAAACGATGCGGATAAATTTTTCGAAGAAATCTCTTCAGAATTTTACGGTGATTTGAGCGAAACCCACAAACTTTTACTCAAATACCCTAATCTTTTGAAAAAAAGAAAACTTACATTTGGAGAGGCAGTGTTGCAAATGATAAAAAATGGTACACTTGAAACGCATAAGGTAAAACCGGATGAAAAAGGGATTGCTCAAGTTCTACCTACTTATCTAAAAGAACCAAATATTTCCATATCTACAAAAGGAATTTAATCAAACATGCTTTATATAGTAGCAACACCAATCGGGAACTTAGAAGATATGACTTTTCGCGCGGTTCGTACTCTCAAAGAAGTGGACGTTATTCTTGCGGAAGATACCCGTCATAGTGGGATTCTTTTGAAGCATTATGATATCAAAACTCCTATGACTTCATTTCATAGTTACTCTACGGAGGTGAAACTCAAAGACTTGGTTCGTGAGCTATCCGGGGACGCATCATGTCCTGCAAGATCCATGGCTATGATTTCTGACGCCGGGACTCCGGGGATTTCTGACCCTGCATACAATCTAATCAATGCAGCTATCAAAGCTGGAGTAAAGGTTGTGCCAATCCCAGGTGCAAGTGCTTTTCTGACTGCAGTTTGCGCCTCTGGAGCCATGACAAATCGTTTTAAATATCTAGGATTTTTGCCGGTAAAAAAAGGCAGACAGACCCTTTTCAAAGAACTAAAAGCTGAACTTGAAGAAACCAAAAATCCATCGACAATTATTTTTTATGAATCTTCACATAGAATAATGAAAACTCTTGATGAGATAATGTCTTATCTTGGTGATCGTAATATAATAATCGCTCGAGAACTAACGAAAAAATTCGAAGAATTTGTCCGTGGAACCGTTTCGGAAGTTATAACACATTTCAAAACTCATTCAGCAAAAGGCGAATTTGTAGTGATCATCGATGGGGTAAATAAGCATTGAACGCCGTACTTCAAAGCTCATTCTAAAATATTTGAAGTCACGCAACGATACATTTTACGCCATTTGTCCAATTTTTCTGCGCAGAAATTTTTGACACCATTTGTACTTTGTTTTGCAGTGAGCTATACTTCATGAGAAATCAAAACAAAAACTTCAGATGCAATTTATACAGACCAAAAAACGTCCTGCATTTACACTTATAGAACTTCTCATAGTTGTTTCTATTATGACTATTTTGGTTGGAGTAGGGTCACCTGTGATGTTCAAGGCATCTCGGATTTTTCGATTTAGAAATGATGCGGTTCTTATCAAAGGCATGATGGATGAAGCTCGGAGTGCTGCGATAAATCTAAGGTCAATTCCAGCGGCAGCTACTGCCGGACCAAGTTCAGATTGCCAAAATCCCGGCCAGGAAGGTTTTGACACAAACTACGATGGTATCTGTGGGGATACGATTCCTTTTAATTATATTTTTGAAATGAATTATGACGGAAATAGCGATCTTACTATTCGTACTTATGCGGATTTCTCAGATGATCAGATATATAATACAAACGAAGATATTTTAATTTCACAAAAAGTAATAGTTGGGGATTATTCATTCTCTTATGACTACATTTTATTACCCCCTCCTGGAAGTACTTATTCGGAGTCGGCACCAACGAGCAAAACATACGCTTATGCATTCTCTCCTCAAGACGGAGCCTCATCAATTTGGTATTATTCAGGGTTAACGCCAGTAGATCTTCACATGACAGAATTTCACATGCATCAAAATGGCTTGGACCGTGATTTTAATCTTTATATAGATAGGCTTTCCGGGATTCCGGAAGATGTTACTCCGTAAGTTCCGCACCTTTTAGCTCAAACACCTCGACTGCCTGTGTCTTACCTTTCACAGTGATTTTGTCGAGATATCGAAGCGTAAACATATCTTTGAATTCACTATTTTCTATTAAATCAGCCGTGTTTTTAC
>JAUYJN010000012.1 GCA_030700255.1 Candidatus Peregrinibacteria bacterium
CGCTTGCCCTTCGGGGCGGCACAACAGCGGTTGTGCGGTTTCGCTCATTTGCAATTCGCTACACCCAACTTTGCCATTGGTTGGCACGGCTCCACCGTGCTATTATACCAACGTCAAAGTTCGCACAACCGCGAACCGTTAAGTGAAATAAATTAGAGATGGCAAATCAAATAACTATCTATGACAGATAAAAAGCCAAACAAAGAAATATATGTTGATCCTCGTCATGAGGAGCATTCTTTTGATTTGCCGTTCTGGCGGGACAACGAAAAACTATGGGCACTGGAGGTACCGGTAGAAGAAATGGACATTAGTGAATTGACTTGGATTTTTGACATTCCATTTTGGGAAGATGAAGACGGAAATATCGTCATTACACCACAAGAAGTTATGGATAATATGGACGAATATCCTTACCACAGAGATAAAACACTCAATGCCGATATTTCCTACCCAATCGACATCATGAAAAACAAGAAGGGTAAATGGCTTACTTTAGATGGCCTTCATCGTTTAGTAAAATTACACTTAAACAAAGTGTCAAAAATCCAAGTCAGGAAAGTCCCGCCAGAACTTATTCATCTCACTGCGAGAGATGAATAAATCTCTAATTTACATCACTTAACAATGAATAACTGGTTCACTCACTCCGCTATCGCTCCGTTCGCTCTCCCAAGTTTGGCGGCGGTATGTCGCTCCGCTCCAAATTTTACCGCCACCAAACTTCAGTTATTCATGGACGTTATACGCAATTCAAAAAATATTTTTCTAACAAAGAATAAGGACTGATAGGCTTTCAAAGGAGAATAAATTTGATTTTTTCTTTATTTAAAGAGGGGGATAATATGGTGTTTTCTCCACTCCGTTCCGAAAACGATTTTATATTTAGGGAAAAACTTATATAATGCTAACAACTTTTAATTTATAACATAGGAAATATTATGGAAAATAAAATGAATTTTACAGACAGAATTAAACCAACCGACAAAGGTATCACGACATATTTGGATGATTTAAAAAGTCAAGAATATCAGATACCAACTTTTCAAAGAGATGTTGTTTGGGAAGAAGAAAATGTGAAAAAATTATGGGACAGTATTTATAAGTTCTATCCGTTAGGAAGTATTCTTGTTTGGAAAACAAGTTTAAAATTACAAAATCACAGAAAAATTGGCGGGCATAAAATTGCAGATGATGTTCTCACAAAAACAGAATTTCAATATTTACTGGACGGACAACAAAGAACGACATCTTTATTGACGGCTTTGTATGGTGGAAAAATAAAGGGTAAGGGAGATTTTGATCCCACTTTGTATTTTGATATTTCTATTGAAAGTGAAAACGACACAGATGACGAAAATTACAAAAAAAGATTTCTATATTGGAGCGAGATTGATGATAAAAATGGCATTTTCAAAAGAAATACTGGAAGAAAAAATAAATTTGAACAAGGCCTTATTTTTAAATTAAGGGATATAAAAGAAAAATTTGATGAAATTCAAGAAAAAGTAGTTAATCACCCAGATGTAAATCAAAAATACAATCACCCTTATTGGAAAGAGCTAAGGAGAATCAAGCAAGTTCTTGATAATTATCGTTTATCATTTATTGAATTAAAAGGAATTCAAGTTTCAGAAGTTTGTCAAATTTTTGAAAGAATTAATCAAGCAGGCAAACCCTTGGATATTTTTGATATTGTTGTTGCTAAAACATTTAGACCAAAAACAAAAACGGAAGATGGATTTTATTTAAGGGACTTAATTGATGAATTCAAAAAAATAAATAACAGTAAATTTTTACAGATAAGCGATTTTGATTATCTGCAAATAATAGCAGTTATTATTCGTGAAAATATTGAAAACTCAGGAATTCATAATATTACCCCGAGGTATTTAAATGATATTAAAACTGAACAAATTGAAAGAATATGGGATCCTGCCAAAAAAGCAATTCTAAAAACCTTTGATTTCTTTGAAAATACCTTAAACATAAAAGGTCCTCAATTAATACCATATAGATATTTTTATTTAACAATCGCAAATTATTTCTATAACAATGAAAACCCAAATTATAAATTTTTGAAAAAATATTTTTGGTTCAATAGTATGCATAGGAATGATTTATTAAGCAATACCACAGATATAAATGCTCATGTTGAATTTCTAAATAAAGAAAAAATAAAAGAAGATTACAAGTTTGATAGATTTTTAATAGACAAAGAAGAAATTAGAAAAGTTACTTATAGCTCAAAAGGAACTCGTTCAAGAGCCATTTTATCTTTATTTTCAAGTAAAAAACCAAAAGATTGGAAATATACTGATAGAGATGTTATTGCTGATAATTTTTTCTTTTCAACAGATAAACCAAATTTACATCATATTTTTCCAACAAATTACATTGAAAACAACAGAGAGAATAATAAATTGGATAATAATAGTTTAATGAATATTGCTTATCTTACACAAATTACTAACTTAGAAATAAGTGATAAAAATCCATTAGATTACATTACTGATTATGATAAAAATCCTAATTTTGAAAAAGTTATTGAATCGCACTTACTCCCAAAAGAAATAATTGAATGGGCGAGAATGGAAAAAATGCCATCTGACGCATTAGACCAATTTATAGAAAAAAGAGTTGACATAATAATTAATGAGCTAAAAAGTATTCTTGAAGGAATTAATTTTGAAGTAATAGATACAAAAGAAATTCAAGAAAAAGAAGAAGAATAAGGAGTTTTGAAAAATGAAATTCACCCCTAACCCCTCTTTCATTTTTCAAAACGAAAAAAATCAAATTTATAATTAACGAGGAAAGCCTATCATAATGAGTAAGAAAGAAAAATATTTTTTGAACTCAAGCCACGCTGCGCTCTCCTCCTTTCAGTCGTCGGGGCGTATAACAAGGGATATACGGTTCAGCCCTCGGCTCGGGCTTCACCCAAATTTTTCTTCCGCTACGCTCCAGAAAAACTTCGTATATCCCTAACGTTAGGCGCAATCGAGAAAAAGGCTAAAATACGGAAGGCAAAAACAAACTTTTTTAAATTTCAACTTCTTCTTAAAGATATGAAAAAATATGGCGTAGATAAAAATGGATTCATTATCACCGAAGTAGGTCTAAATAAAGTTAAGCCTGTTTTTCAAAAAGTCCTCAATAAAATCAAAAATGAAGTCATTCATGAATTCGGTGATAAAATTTATAGTTTGTATCTCTATGGCAGTGTAGCGACTGGAAAAGCACGAATTAAATCATCGGATTTAGACCTACTTCTAATCTTGCGCAGGAAACCAACTCCCAAAATCAAGAAAGATATCGAGGAATTTCAAGACAAT
This sequence comes from Candidatus Peregrinibacteria bacterium, assembly GCA_030700255.1. Taxonomy (NCBI): domain Bacteria; phylum Candidatus Peregrinibacteriota; species Candidatus Peregrinibacteria bacterium. Next base: position 3,339 of record JAUYJN010000012.1, read on the forward strand.
CTTTCCGCACATCACTTAAGTAAGTTTCGCGGTGTTGGAATTTCCCTAACACATACTAACGAAGTCAAAAAGGATACTTATGGTTGGGGCTGTTGCATAAAGCATCTTTGTGTTTGTCTTTATGGTGAAAATTTTGGAAAAAACCTCCCAAATTTCAAGCCTTCAAAAAGAGTCGCAAAAGCCTTTAATGGGGATATTGAGAAACATATCAAAGCAGTCCTTGAAGAGCTCAAATCAACACATAGTCCTCAAAAAGTGAGTTTAATCTGTAGTAGTGCTATGAGGAAAATAGTCCGTACAGGCTTTTGCTTGGTGATGGAACAAGAACAATCTTGGACAACAGATCTCGATAAATCTTATGAGATTTTTTCCAAATACTACCCAAAGCAGTCTACTGATATGAAGAAAGCTCTTGTACTAGCCAAAAAACCAACGACAAACACAAAAGAGTTAGGGAAATTCCTTAATGATTTTGGGAGTTGGCTGACAGAAGAAGTTGAAAAAAAGTTGTAGTTTGTTTTTGCCATTATTTATAATGCCTTTTTCTCGACAACGCCTAACACAGAATATGCGGTTCCGCTCCCGTTGGTCGCTACACCCATATTTGCCAGCGGTCGCCCTTCGGGCATATTATACCGCTGTCAAACATCGCATATTCTGGAACGTTAGACGAAATAGTTTGGCTTTCATTTTTAAAATACTGGCTATAAATAACTTTTATGAATCAATTTCAATACTCGCCACCAAAAAATCAACCAGTCTCTACTGATGATATTATTGAAGATTTACAGTCAGTAGCGAAAAAATTAAAAACGGAAAAATTATCTCAAAGCCTTTATGTTACGCTTGGGAAATATGACCCTTCTACTATTACAAGACGATTTGGCACTTGGAATAAGGCAGTTCAACAAATTGGTTTAAAGCCTGGCAATATTAATAACTATTCAGATGAGAAACTGTTTGAAAACATTCTCAATATTTGGCAACATAAAGGCAAACAACCTACTCGAAGGGATTTAGATTTTAAACCTTCAGTGATTACTCAAAGTCCTTACAATCGGCGCTTTAATTCTTGGTCAGTCGCAATGAAGGAATTTATCGAATATGCAAATGGGAAAGATATCACTTCCATCAACAAGGACAGCGCCGAAAAATCTCCGAAGAAGACGAGCAGAGACCCTTCGCTACGGTTGCGTTTCAAAGTATTGAAACGAGATAATTTTTCCTGCGTTCAGTGTGGCGCTAGTCCAGCAAAAAATTCGGAGACTATTTTACATGTTGATCACATAAAACCTTGGAGTAATGGTGGCGAGACCGAAATTTTAAATCTACAAACCTTGTGCCAGAATTGTAATTTAGGTAAAAGTAATTTGGAATAAAAGTTATTTATAGCCAGTCAATAATAAGGAAAAAGCCAAACTACATCGTCTAACACGGCATATCTGTAAGGGCTAAAGCCACATTTCGCCACTCTATTTAAAAAAATAAAGGTGGTGGCGAAACGTCAGATATGCCGAAACGTTGTACGAAATAAATTTGCGCCCTATACTTAAACAAAACTCGGAAAAATATGACTACTATTGATCAAATCAAAAAAGAACTCGATGAAATCAAGGCTCGCAATCAGCGTGTTGAAGCTGATAAAGCATGGGAAACAAGCTGGACTCGCAAGCTGCTGATTTTGATTCTCACTTATATTGTAATCGTCATATTTTTCCTTGTTGCAAAGTTACCTGATCCATTTGTGAACGCTGTTGTGCCATCTGTAGCGTTTGTACTTTCAACATTATCTGTACCTATTTTCAAAAAATGGTGGCTCAAAAATATTCACAAATGAGGGGGCGCAAATTTACATCGTACAACACAGAATATGCGGTTTCGCTCCCATTGGTCGCTACACCCATATTTGCCAGCGGTCGCCCTTCGGGCATATGATACCGCTGACAAACATCGCATATTCTGGGACGTTATGTGAAATAATTTGCTTAAATTTTTATTATTAATTAACATATAATCACTATGACTAAAAAAGAAGAAACTTACAGTTACAAAGGCTGGCTTAACTCAGATAGCTTTGTAAAAAGAGTATTTGCTGTAATGGGCT
>JAUYJN010000013.1 GCA_030700255.1 Candidatus Peregrinibacteria bacterium
ACAAAGGTGAAGTGCGGAATATTCCTGTAGAATCAGCTCTGGGGCAAACCGTGGGGTCGCTCGATGCAAATCGAAAATTAGAAAATGAACCATTCCAAAAATCTTGTACTAGTACGAGTCAGAGTCCCGAAAACCGCATAAGTAAGTCGATTTACATGAAATTAAATGTGAAAACGATTGAAAGATTGAAAAAAATAAAGGGTAAGAGGGAATGGGATGATCTTTTAAATGATATGTTGGACTCTGTGGAGGCGAATCAAGCGTCTGAGGGGCAAAAACCTGCACAAGTCAACACCGGAAAACGATATATTCCTGCTAAGATTAAGAGATATGTGGTCGCAAAAACAAGTGGGCTTTGTGCGTATCCGGGCTGTAGCAAGCCATATGAGATCTTGCATCATATCTCGCGCTTCGCGCTCGATGCAACTCATGATCCAGACACCTTAGTGCCACTTTGCAAATCTCACGAACGATTAGCTCATGCGGGATTGATTGAGAATGAAAAGATGGCACCCATAGAAAATGAGCCTAAAGATTTGAAAGTAAACTGGTCGGTGCTATTTGAGCCAGATACTAAACGTCAAAAATATGAAATTGATGAAAAAGTGAGCCGGTTCTACATGTGTAAATGAGTATGCGGTTGTTTACAATCAAGTGCTTCGAAGCTATGATTCATGTTGATAAAAAAATAAAAATGAAATCAACATCGATACAACTAGTGCAGGCTTTAAAAGATAAAGGATTCATCGCTTATTGGGCTGGGGGATGCGTGCGTGACATGCTACTCGGTAAGCATCCAAAAGATTATGATATCGTGACAAATGCGACTCCGGAGCAGATCGAAGAGATTTTTGAAAAAACATATCCGGTAGGTAAGGAATTTGGGGTAATTTTAGTTCATGAAAACGGACATAATTTTGAAATTGCAACTTTTCGTTCTGATAGCGGGTATTCAGATGGTAGACGTCCGGATTTCGTAACTTTTACTGAGCCAAAAGAGGATGCTCTACGGAGAGATTTTACTATAAATGCACTTTTTTATGATCCCATCCAAGATGAAATCTTGGACTTCGTGAGCGGTGTCGAAGATTTAGATGAGCACATGATTAAATTTGTGGGTAATCCGGAAGAGAGGATTTTGGAAGATCAATTGCGATTGCTTCGAGCAGTGAGATTCAAAAATACGTTACAATTTCAGTGGCACCCGGATACATATAATGAAATCAAAAAACATGCAGACAAAGCAGGTAATGTAAGTATGGAGCGCTCCTCCGACGAGCTCAACAAAATGATGATGAGCAATTATCCGGTTGAGGCTTTTCGCGAACTCTATGAGCTCGGAATGCTGGTAGATATTATGCCTGAGCTTGAAGCGACAAAAGGAGTTGCGCAGCCATATCAATATCACCATGAAGGAGATGTTTTTGAACATACCATGCGCACGCTGGAAGCGTGCGCAAAAAGAACAGCCCCATACTTAGACCTAGAATTTCTCAAAGATATGGAAGGTGGAGCCCCGGAACCATCAGTATTCCACTCCCGTTGGGCTGCGCTTTTTCATGATATTGCGAAACCACAGACATTTAAAATAGGGATAGATAATCCAAAAGATGCTTTGGAAGATCAGCATGAGAGAATCCGTTTTGACCATCATGCAGAGACTTCACACGAGATTGCCGGACGAGTCATGAAGAGACTTAAATTCTCAAACAGAGATATGGAGCATATACTTTGGGTGACTGAACATCACATGAACTTAAACTCCATTCTCGACATGCCGGAAGGTACTCGAAACAAATGGTTCAGAAATCCATATTTCATAGATTTGATGGAAATTTTTTATGCAGATATAGCTGGTACCGATCCAAGTGATTTTACTGTTTTTGATGAATTAAATCGTATTTATCACAAATGGTTATTGGCTCGACCGGAAGAATTCCCAAAACTTCTGACAGGTGAAGAAATTATGGAGCTCGCCGGCCTTGCGGCCGGCCCCGAGCTTGGCATTCTCATAGAATCCCTCGAACACGAAATCCACGCTCATAATATTAAGACAAAAGAAGAGGCGGTAGAATTCATCAAAAATAACAATAAATAACTCGGTTTTTACTTGCCTTTTTGATGAAAATTGGTACAATCTTAAGTAGGTATTAACTAATCAATTTAAAAGTGAATTTAGCAGAAATTTTAGAACAAGCGGGTGATAAAATGGGTTTTAGCCGTGAACAAGCAGAAGCAGGTTTAGATAGTTTAGGTCGTGTTAGTGGCTTGGTGGTTGCAAATGAAACACCGGCAAAACTAACTGATGTAATTGAAGAAGCTAGAGATGCTATTGGAGTCACCGAAGCGAAAGAAGAAGAAACAGTTATGCCAAGTAGTTTAGATGAAGATGGATTAGTTAGGTTTCTAACACCTCAACAAGACGCTCAAAGCTTGCCTACAGGGGAAGCACTAAAGATGGTAGATGATTTGGATTGGTTAACAAGCGAAGAAGGGAAAGCGGTCGCTTAAGTTGATCTTTATGCAGGATTTAGAATTCCTCTTCTTCTTCTTTTTTTAGTGCTCCTTGCAACATGGTGAGTGCTATTTTTCGTGAGTGAGCAAGTCTGGCACTATTTGTTAGTGAAAAATGTGCCATCCATTTAAGGCTTGCTAGAGATTTCTCGTCTCCGACCACTTGATCGGGGTTTTTATGGAACTCTTCGGCAAATTTTTGGAGCAGCCTATTGTCTTTTTCGAGAGTGTTTATAAAGAACATATTTATCATGAGAAGTTCGATTATCATACCTCTTGCAATCCCAAGTTTTGCAGACATGGCATTTCTTTCATCCCTTCCTTCAGCTTGCTTAAGCATTTGTGAACCATAATGTCTTTCTATTTTGTTAAGTAGCATGAGTATTTCATGAGTGATAGATGCTTGAAAATTTGTTTGGGTTTCCATGGCTTTTATCATAAATACAGCTTCACTTAACTTATTATTTGTATTTATCGCATGGGCTACATCTTCAGAAAGACCTGGCAAATGATGAACATTGCGAGCTCCCTCAACAAATTTTTTTAGATAGTCATTATCTACAAATTCGGACGCTGAGTCGGTGACTTCACCTAATTTATCAACGCCTATTGCTTTAAAGTTCACGTCTGATTCCTGTATAACACTACCGAAGTGAGAAGTCCCATCTTCGATATTTCTTGCATATTCTATGATAGCTTCACGGAAAGCGGCGTCACATGCTTCTAGCGGTTCAAGTACGTTATGCGTCGCGATCGCTTGTTTCAAACGATCTGCCGGTTTTCTGATAGGGTCTTCACAAAGCCTTTTGAAGTATAATAAATCATCATCATTTATAACATCGATCACAGCTGTTATTGAATCGAAGAATGCAGAGCTTCGGACTTTTGCTTCTGCGAAGAGTGATTCTCTATCTGCATGTGAGTCTCTACCATATAGCATTCTACTAAAGACCGTACCTCCGGGAAGCTTTGACCGGGCATCATCAAGTTGTTTGAATGCTGCCTTTATACCATTAGGTATAAAGATGGCTACGTCTGAGCCGATGGCTCTTGGCGAATCTTTGCCCATAAGTAGCATAGTTGCTGTCACACTTGCTATTGGGGATTTCTCAAGTCTGCTTCTATGAACTAGCGCGAGCATTCTTTGAGTTATTCTTTGTATAAGTGGGTTTTCTAGATTTGCTGCTTGTAATGCACTTACTTCACTTGGTCCAAGTTCTTCTATGTTTTCATCAGTTATAGCAGTATCACTAACAGCCATTGCTAAATATTTTTGCATTTCTGCTATTGTTTCAGCCACTACCTCCGAGAGTGGGGCTTCAAAAAGCTGATTCATTCCAGCGGGTGAAGATTCCCTTTGAAAGGTTTCGTAATCCGGATCTAAACCGGCATTTTCAAGAAGCATTCTTTGATCCCATGCAAAGCCGGCATCGCTGAGCACGTTATCCGCACGTTTTGCAGGTAGATTTAGAGCTACACTTTTAGGTGGTCCTGATTGTTCAAACCATCTATCAGTCATTAATTATAGTTAATATGCGGAAGGGGATATTATCCGCTTATATGGCTATAAGTCAACCCCATAACATTCTCAATATGATATGTATGCGGGAACATGTCGACGGGTTGGATCAAAGTAATTTGGTATCCATTTTCGCATAATTCTTTTATGTCTCGAGCTTGTGTAGTTGGGTTGCAGGAGACATAATTTATATGCGTTGGGCGGAGCTTCAAAATATATTCAATCATTTTTGGCATTAGGCCGGATCTAGGGGGATCTACGATAATTTTTTTGTTTTGGAGTGAGTTTATTCGTCCTTCTTTTTCGAAATCTTTTAATATCTCACCGACATCTCCAGCGATAAATTCGATATTCGGCTCTTGATTTAGCTCTGCGTTTTTTTCTGCGTCAACCACCGCATCAGGGTTGAGCTCTATACCTATTACATTGTTTACAAATTTTGCAGCGATAATCCCAATAGTTCCGGTTCCGCAAAATAAATCCAAAACTGTATCTGTTCCTTGTAAGTTGAGATTTTGTAAGGCCATATGGTACAGGCGTTCCGCCTGCCCCGTATTAGTTTGGAAAAAAGAAGAAGGTGAAATATGAAATGTATAGACTTGATTATTTATATTCATCCTCTCCATAATTGTCGGTTTGCCATGTAGTAATACTTCATTTCGCTCCGTTCTGTGTCCACGCGCAGTTATCACTTGCGTTATAAATATTGAATCAATGTTGAAATTCGCCAAAGATTCCACGAATTCTTTTCGTAAATTATCTGAGAATTCTTCATTACTCATTTCCAAATTCACTAAGATTTCTCCAGTGTTTTTGGCTTCACGAATTGTTGCGGAGCGTAGTAGTCCTATACCTTCTCGAAATTTATATGCCGTGAGCTTGTTTTGTTCTGCAAAGTTTTTGATAGCGAGTGCGACCTCAAACATTCGGTCTGACATCAAGTGGCATTCTTTGATATTAAAAATATCGTATCGCCGATTTTCGGCGTGGAAGCCGAAACTCGGCTCCATATTGGCATCCCATCCAAAGCTCAGTTCTACTTTGTTACGATATTGCCATTGATTTTCACAAGGCAAGATAGGTTGCATCAATTTGTTAATCATCTCTTCATCAAATCCACCGAGGTGCGTCAAAGTTTCTATTACATGAGTTTGTTTGATTTTCAGTTGTTCTTCGTATGATAAATTTTGCCATTTGCAGCCACCACATATTTCAAAATGCTTACAGCGTGGAGTGACTGACATTGGGGAAACTTCAATCGTTTCTATTTTTTCCGCATCGGTAAATTTCTTTTTGTTTCGAAAAACTTGAGCTCTCACAACTTCACCTGGTAGTGTGTTTTGAATTAAAACTTTTTTTCCAAATTCATCTTCCGGAATATCAACATCAGGATTTAATTTTTGGTCAAGAACTCCAATTCCAATCCCTTGAAATCCGACTTTATCTATCTTTACTTTTATATGAGTTCCTTTTTGCATGAGTGCAGAGTACAAAAGGTGTAAAAACTTAGCAATGGACTTTACGCACCACATACTGTATAATAAAAAACTAATATGTCAAAAAAATGCGGCGTTAGAAGTTTGAATTCAGCCTTCATCGCAATGAGAAGCGAATTTTAGAAAGGGTAAATAATAAAAATGCCGGTAGTTATTATGGTATGGTTCGTAAGAATGGCTCAGGACAGCAAAATGAATTGTTTGATTGGGGTATGATCTTTGGCATCTCTTATTAACCACCAAAGGTGACCCGCCGCTCACCATGAAATATTCTTGACAAATTGTCACGTCGAAATGGAATAGCTGGCTTGTTTTAGCTGCTTTTCGGACTTTTGAATCTTGATTTTCGAGCGTATTTTTGGTAATTTAAATCCACTGAAAACCTCTTATTTTTTAACTTATATCATATGAATTCTACTACAGATTTTTCAGACAAAAAACTTCTCGCCCTATGTAAAAAATATGGCACGCAGGCGCTACTTTGGCGGCAAAAATTCATAGGACTTCTTCCGGAAGCAAATCGTCGTAAACTTTATGAGAAAAAAGGATATGGTTCGATATTTGAATTTGGCAAACGTATGGCGGGCTTGAGCGAAGACCAAATACGACTTGCAATAAATCTAGAAAAACGTTTTGAAGATAAGCCGGTACTTAAGTCGATGTTGGTTGATGGGAAAGTCAGTATAAACAAATTAGCGCGGGTCGTCTCTATTGCGACTAGCGAGAATGAATCAGTTTTGGCTACAAGTGCGGAAGTTTTATCAAATCGTTCGCTTGAGGTTCTGGTTCGTGATGTTAAGAGAAAGGAGAACAGTAATAATATGGATGAAATGTTGTTTGAATATTTAGACTTAAGAAGTCAAAATGGCTTATTTGAGCCGCAAATCGATGCGAAAAGTCTGCACGTGCAAGCCTCTCAAATCAATATGCAAAGCCAAGAAATCGTTTTGAAAAAAGCACAATTAAATCTTTCTGAGGATACGATCAATCATCTTTTGGAACTTCAAGAAAAAGGCATAGATATAGACAAGGTCGTTAGAGGTGGCTTCAAAAAACGAAATGAAGATTTGGCAGAAAAAAAGGTGAGAAATGCGGAGGACGTGGTGAAAAAAGAAGAAGAGCGTAAGGCGGAAGGCAAGAAGCCAGTGAGGTACATCGGAGTTGAGATAAAAAAAATACTTGAAGAAGAATTTGGGGTTAAATGTGCGACGCCAGGTTGTAACTACGATTCTGAACATATTCATCATACAGCTAGGTTTGGGCTAACTGGCAGCAATAACCCGCAGTTCCTAGCTCCGCTTTGCAAAGGGCATCATGACATCGCACACATCATGGATGAGAAATTTATGATGATGAAGACCATGAAAAGAAGGTAGAATGCAATGGACTATATCAGAGTAAGGGTATTAGATGCCGAGATGAGGTTGTGTGTTCGACGAGGGTGGTGATGAATATATGAAAATCGACCTGTTGCAAAAAAAAATGCGTGCGGTAGTATTCAAGCCAAAGGTAAAATAAACTCTTTTAATATGATAAATCATTCTGGAAACATAGCACCTGATGGCAGGAAAATACCTGCGATAATGGCAACGCAGCATCCTGATAATGCTGGCAAAGTGAAGCTTTTTGATAATGAATTTGTAACTACGGCAGATGAATTAGAGGAGTGCTATAGCATGTTTGCGGAGCTTAAGGCGGATGAATATATGTGGGATTGGGAGGGGAAGTTTGTAGATGAAGCTGTCATCGAAAAATTATTTAGACAATATCCGGATTTTTTCCAAAAGTACCCGCTTGGGCGAGATTTTTTCTTAACATTTCGTATTCCAAATGCGGATGAAGAGAAAACGGCGCGCTTGGCGCGCGCCTACTTAAGCCTTCTTACTTCAGATGATTTCGCCAAATCCAGTGGGTTTGCATCACCTCCGGTTTTTGAGATGATTTTGCCTATGACGACAAATACGGAACAGCTTCTTAAAATCAGAAGAACATTTAGGCAGGTGGCTGAATTTGAAAGAAAAGTATTTGCACATGAGATGGGAGATTTGAGCGACATAAATATTATTCCACTTTTTGAGACTACGGAAATTATTATTAATTCGTGGAAGATACTTGAAGAATACGTGGATGCGTGTGAAAAAGAATTCGGCAAGAAACCTACTTATATGAGGCCGTTTATTGCACGTTCAGACCCGGCTATGAATGCAGGGCTTGTGCCTGCAGAGTGCGCTATGCGTGCAGGTATTTCAAATTATTATTACAAATTCAAAGCAAAGACGGGGATAGAGGTTTATCCTATTATCGGTACAGGTTCGTTACCATTTAGAGGTGGATTAAATCCTGCTTTTTTGAAAGAACGTCTTAGAGATCTCAAAGGTATTCGTACAGTTACGACGCAATCCGCATTTAGGTATGACTATGATGCGGATGAAGTAAAAAAAGCTTATGAAATTTTAAAAAATGAACTCCCAAAGAGCGAGCCACTGCATTTGAGCGATGAAGAAATTAATGATGTTCTTGATATCGATCAAGTATTTGGAAAATTTTATAGAGCAACAGTTGAGTCGATTGCACCGTTGATAAATAAGGTTGCAAATGATGTGCCGTCGCGCCGTGAACGTATCCAGCATATTGGGCTTTTTGGATACTCACGAGGTATTGGTGAAGTGAAGCTACCACGTGCTATCAAGTTCACCGGCGCTCTTTATTCTATAGGGCTTCCACCTGAATTTATCGGCACCGGTCGTGGGCTCAAGGCTATGAAAGAAGCAGGGAAACTGGAACTTATAGATAAGCTATACATCAATCTCCGTGCTGACTTACTGCATGCAGGTAAATATTTCAATCCTGAAAATCTCGATATGCTTATAGAAGAATATCCATCCCTCAAAGATTACAAAGAAGACATTCGTTTGATAGAAGAAATTCTTGAAATACCTATTGGACCTGTAGAGCCACATCACTACATTCACAGAAATCTTTCATCGTCAGCTTATTGGACTATGAAGCAAGGAAATGATCTTTCAGATGTTATTACACGATCCGGTCTTATGCGAAAGAGCCTTGGTTAGTAGATCAAAATATGAAAATAACTATTTTACAAGTAGGTAAAACAAAAGACTCTTTTATAGAAGAAGGTTTAAATGAATATATAAAAAGACTTCAGTCTTTTTGTGATCTGGAAATTGTGACATTGAAGGAGTCGACAGGTGAAAAAATACGTGACCGGCATATAGAGGAAGAAGGTAAGGCTATTTTAGAAAAACTCTCAAAATATGAGGATCATTACAAAATCCTACTTGGTATAAAAGCAAAAAATTTGAGTTCTGAAGAGTTTGCGGAAAAAATAAGAGAGGTACGCGATTTTGGTCAGGGTAAATTATTAATTTTGATCGGCGGACCTTATGGGACTTCGCAAACGGTAGTTGATGCTTGTGACTTTGTCCTGAGCTTCGGCCACATGACCTTCACCCACCAAATGATCCGTCTAATGCTTGTCGAACAACTTTACCGCGCCTTTACAATAATCGAAGGCAAGCAGTACCATTATTAGTTGCGAAATCCGGCCTACTGTGAGAGAATCCAGTCTTATATTTGATAAAAATCAGCTTATGCGTCGTTATATTTTTACTTTGATTGTCGTGTTTTCAGCTTTGCTTGGATTTATGTTTTCGCAGACAACTTTTGCGCTCATGGGGAATCCAAATGTGAACATGTGGGATCAATATGCATACACAGAGATTGTTGATGAAGGTGAGCTTTGTGGGGACGTCGATCAAAATGCGACGCGCGGAGGTACTTACTATAGGTGTGCGAGCGGTCTTAGTTGTGATGTCTTCCCTCAGGATGGGAATCGTGTTGAGGAGCCGTATGGTAGATGTGTTGTAAATGAAAGATATATGTGTGAAGCAACAGGTGGAGAGGTTTATGATGACATGACTTGTAATTGTCCACTGAGTTCAAATGGTGGATGTAATGGTGATATTATAAAAGTTACACAGAGCAGTACTTTTGATAATGAGAGAAATGAGCTTAATATAGAAATAACTGCAAAAAATACTTCAAATCAAGAAGTGTCTTGGAGTGAGTATGGCTCCGGGTGTAGCTCAACTACAAAAGATATATTTGGTGTTCGTATTAGATATACGGACCCACCTTTTGCATTTAGTCCGACTCCAAATCCACGTGAAGTATATATAATTGGTGGGGAGGATAGTTTTTATGAATTTAGTGAAAATAATACGTCTTATGACGAAGGCCCAAATTATACTTGTATGGCTTATGTGAAAAACACATTTAAATTTAAGTCACGTGAGGTGAAAAAAGCTCAAATCACAATCCCGGGATATTTATTAAATACTATAGCTTATACGGTTGAAGTCAAATACGGCATAGATTTTGAATTTAAATCCGGAGATACAAACGCATACAGGGCATCATGTACAAATGGTCAAACTATGATCAACGGAAGATGTGATTATGTCATTCCTAAAGTTATGGAACCTTATGAATTTTATGATATTAGAGGACATTGGGGAGAGGTATATATTTTAGAAATGCTGGATCTGGGCGTTGTTGAAGGGTATAGGAATCATTACTTCTATCCTGATAGACCCATAACCAGGGCTGAATTCACGAAAATGCTTCTATTAGCATTGAATTACAAAGTTACAATGCAGCCGGCAACGGAGCGTCAATTTGCAGATGTTAGGGTAGGGGATTGGTATGCTGATTTTATATACACAGCAGCTTTGGGTAGGGTAGTTGAAGGTTATGTGGATGGCACATTTAAGCCGGATGAAAGTATAGATAGAGCTGAAGCCATTGCGCTCGCCCTTCGGGCGGCGCAGATCGAGCCGTATTCATACAGCCATACTTTTTTCTATGACGTTACCGCATTTTGGCAGAAACCATATATCGAGACGGCTTATCGTTTAAATTTGATTAATGGTAAAGGTGGTGGTAAATTTGATCCGGATGGACAGTTGACCAGAGCTGAGGCGGCGAAGATTGCTTCGAACCTAATTCGGCTCAAAGATTCAAATGTGCCAAAACGCACGGCGCAAACGAAGTAACCAAACCTAAAACTTAAATACAAATACATGGCCAAAGTAGAAATTTACTCAAAAGATTACTGCCCTTATTGTTCTCAAGCAAAAGCACTTTTTGAAGACAAAGAAGTTGAATTTGCTGAATACGATATAACTTATGATGAAGCGAAGCAGAAAGAAATGATGGAGAGATCAGAAGGTAAACTCATGACGGTTCCACAGATTTACATCAACGATACACTCATTGGTGGCTACTCAGATCTAGAGGGGCTAGATGACGAAGGTAAATTGGATGAGATGCTCGCTTAATACTTGAAGAAGTTTTTTACATTTTTATACAAAGTATTTAAAGCCTCACCACTCGTCAATCGAGTGCGCGATTTCCTGATTTCTTTTTTGTAAAAATTCATTGAACAATTCGTCTATTTCCAAACCTTTTTCTTGCAATTCCAAAAGTTGGTTGAGCGTATTTTCGGAAAGATTAAGTTGAAGTTTTTTGCGCGCTGACCCGTTTTTCACCGCATTTTCAACTTTCGTCCCACAATCTGCTGCCACCTCAACTTCTCCTTCACTCGTTTTATCATCCTCGATCACCCAACAACCCTTGATTTCCCCACAACTTATTTTCTCACCTCCAAAAGTGTTCACGTGAACACTATGGAGAATTTTGTGGGCTAAAAAGTCAAAAGTGATACTCCGGTATACCCACCAACAGTCCGACACCTTCTACCTAAGGGCCAGTTTCCTGTGTTCCAAATAAAGAAGGTCTGTTTTCGTAGGCTCGCTATACATTCCCGCATGTGTAATCTTATGATGAAGTCCACACAGTGCAACGAGATTGTCATGAGATTTGGTCTTCGCATAGCCATTTTTGTGATGAAACTCCGTTGCCGGC
>JAUYJN010000014.1 GCA_030700255.1 Candidatus Peregrinibacteria bacterium
TGAAGTACACATTTCAAAGCGTTTTCATGGAGATTGAACTTTGAAATACGGCATTCGACGCCCGTTCCCGGGAATGACGTCTGAAGTACGGCGTTCAAGACGTGTGCGCGCACAGCATTGCCCAATTTGTTTAAAGAACCAGATTTTCCGTGGTTCAGTGCAAAACTTGCAAAAACCCTTTAAAGGGCGTAAAAATAAAGCCCAAAAACATTATAAATTATGCATAATTACGATTGGCAATTGGCGGGGCATGAAAGTCAAAGAAATCAACTTGAGACTGATGTGAATCAAGGGAATTTGGCGCATGCGTATCTTTTTTATGGGCCGTCAGAAGTTGGTAAATTCAGGCTTGCGAAGACTTTTGCAAATATCCTTCAATGTTCAAATGGGCTTTGTGGCAAATGCTCGACGTGTGTTCAAATAGATAAAAATTCTCACTATGACACTTTGGCGATGATTGATAATGGAAAGAGTATAAAGATTGATGAGATCAAGAGTTTGATTTGGAAATTGTCGACGACCGGCCAGAGCAATTATAAAATTGTGATGATTGAAGATATTGAGCGGATGACTTTGCCATCTGCGAACTGCCTCCTCAAAACACTTGAGGAGCCGGATGAAAAAACGATATTTTTGCTTACTACAAATGACATAACGAATGTTCTGGACACTATAAAATCGCGTTGTAGATTGGTTAAATTTTCACAAGTGACAAATGAGGCATTGGATGAGTATTTAAAAAAAACCGGAGTCGTTGTGGATGAACAAACATGTCTTAGGGCAAAGACTTTTGCATTTGGTTCTATAGGGAAATTTTTTAGACTTATAAATAATCAGGATGATCTGCGCGAAACCAAAGAACTTTATGATGTTTTGGTTAATCTGTTGCAGGGAGGGTCTGTTAGTTCAAAATTTAACTTTATAAAGAAAATATCTGAGGATAAGCTAAAATCGAGAAAAATGCTCGAAATGCTGACTCACATAATGCGTTCAATGCTACTTGCAAAAACCGGGCAAGGTGCACACTTAACTGAACTACCTGAACTTACTTCAGATTTCTCAGTCGAACATTTACTTACACTCATCGAGAAGATAGAATCTCTGAAGCAACAATTGGATTACAATGTTAACACCAAGCTACTACTTGAGAATATTTTACTAGAGACTTAAATATGACAATAGGATTAATAATAGCGGGAATTAGTTTTATACTTTTGCTTATGATTTACAATCATAGGAAGAAGCTTTTTATCAAAAGTCATGACCTATACAAGCAGATGCAAGCTGAAGAAAGGGCCAAGGTGCGAGCGCGTGAGCTTGGCCAAATAGACGATGCATCAATCGAAGGGAGGGGGCGCATTGCAAACGAATCACACATAAAATCACTACTTCACAAGGTCGAATATCATTTTGATAATAATGAAGTGGATGATGCTGAGGCATGCGTGGTCGAACTTTTGGAGCTAAGCGGCAACGACCCACATATCCAACACCAAATGGGAATCGTGCATATCAAAAGACATGACTGGGAGAAGGCGGAAGCTCTATATAAGGAGCTGACGAAGCTCAAATTGGACGCGAAACACTTTGTGAATCTAGGGGAAGTCTTGCTCATGCAAGAGAAGCTTGAAGAGGCTCTGGATGCTTACCTATATGGTCTTGAAATGAATCGTGATTATGCCGAGAATTTCATGCAAGCAGGTTACGTATACGAAAAATTAGGACACCCAAAAGAAGCCAAAGAAATGTACGAAAAAGCCTTCGAAATTGAACCTGAAAACATCGAACTTCGAACTTACATAGAAAATCTGTAAAATCTCCAAATTATCAATTAACAAAAATACTATGAAACTGGGAATTATCATCAGTCAAAAAAATCCGGAAACAAATTGGAACGCTTTACGTTTAGCAAATTTTGCTCTCAAGCAAGGCGACGAAGTTAAAATTTTCCTGATTGGAGAAGGTGTAGAGTATGAAACGGGCAGTTCGGAAAAATTCAACCTCCAAGAACAAATAGCAGAATTTTTAAAATCTGAAAATGCTAAAATTTTGGCATGTGGCACTTGTTTAAAATCGAGGAATAAAGAAGCTACCAATACATGCCCGATAAGCACAATGAAAGATCTATATGCGCTTGTTCAAGAAAGCGATAAAATTTTAACTTTTTAATCTTAAATCTTATGAAAAAAATACTTACGCTCGCAATCTTAATTTTTGCGTTCAGTCTTTCTGTCCCTCTGCTCTCATTTGCGGAAGGCATGATGGATTTTAATAACACGTCAACGCAAAACGATGATGGACATACCGCTCGCGAAGAAGCCGAGGGAAAGGAAGTCCGGGGCAAACTTCAAGCTGGCGAATTAAAATGTGAAGATTTATCCGATGAAAATTTTGGTGCGCTTGGCGAATACTTTATGGGTCAAATGACCGGTGATTCGCACGAGGCAATGAATAACATGATGATCGCTATGCTCGGCGAAGAAGGTGAAGAAGAAATGCACGTCGCAATGGGAAAAAGAATGAGCGATTGTGAACCAAACGCAGCCATGCCCCAAAACATGATGATGGGCGGTGGCATGATGGGCGACTGGTCGAACTCATCGGCATTAAATAATAATTTAACTAACCCTATGTCTATGATGAACTTTGGTTTTGCGCCTTTTGCCGGATTCGGCTGGGTGTTTATGATCCTTTGGTGGGTCTTAATCATCGCCGGTATCGTTGCCTTGGTAAAATGGATAACCGGTCAAAATAAGACTGAAAGTGAAAATAACAAAACTGCCCTGGATATCCTCAAAGAGAGATACGCAAAAGGCGACATCAACAAAAAAGAGTTTGAAGAAAAGAAAAAAGATTTAAAATAACTGCTTATTTTCTGACTTTCAAAAGTGTGCGGCCGCACACTTTTAGGCTCATATAATAGCTCAAACAAGCCATTTTCATTTTCAAACTCATCATTCGTCAACTCACCTTTATCGGCATGCGAATGTGAAGGAGAAGGCGAGGTTCCAACATGCGAACGAAAGTACCGAAAAGTACCTCTGCTTCTCCGTCTGCGCCCACACGTCAAAGTCTGCCCGGGCAGACTTTTTCATTCATTTAATGGCGGAGGGAGGCCATTTTGATTTCAAAAAAGTTGAGGAGGAAAAGATAGACTTCCCAGAGGATGAAGGGGAAGGTTGGTTTTAAGAACGAAGGGAAAGATCGGTTTTAAGGACGAGCGGAATGATAAAGATTGCCTCCGCCACAAAATTTTCCCCGGGGAAAAAGTGATTGAGTTGGGCTTGTATAAGCCATTTTAGTATTTCCTTGTTGGATTGTACCCTCATTTTGTTCTGACGAATTGTTTTGTGATAATAACTTATTCAGACAGCCAAAAGGTTCAAGACATTCTACGGAGTTAAATCTGAGGACAGTTTGAGAAAAACCTTAAAAATACTCTTTTACTCAACAATGGAAACTAATTCGCTGATACTTACACGATGACACCCACAGGTTTTTGAAACAGTTTCTCGGTTTTAACTTTGAATCTGGGTACTCTATGTGCTAAAATAACACGATATATAAAATATAAATAATACAAAATGGACTGGAATATAATAAAAAACATATTTATTAGCGTTATCTATATAATACTATACGTGAATTCAGCTCAATATGTATTTGCGGCGTCTGTTACATGGGATGGTGATGACGGAGATTTGACATGGAGTACGTGTACCAACTGGTCTTCCGATGCCTGTCCAACAACAGGAGATGACGTGACGATTGATGCAAACGCGGCCGTGCTTTTGACGGCTGCACCGGGCGTCACGCTTGGGAGTATCACGCTCGGTAACAGCGGAGGTACAACAACGCCGTCACTTGTTTTTAAATACAACGCGCTCGGTGGCACGGCGCTTACAACGAGTGGTAACGTAACGGTTTATGACGGAGCCAATATTACACATCAACCTGCTGGTACAACTGCAGAAACAACATATACTGTTAGTATGGTTGTTGGAGGTGATATGACGGTGAGTGCAACTGGTACGGTTAATGTATCGAATAATGGTTGCCAAGGAAGAGACGCTGGAGTTACCACCAGCGGTTTTGGTCCTAACGGTTCTAATGTTTGTACATTGAACACAGCAGGATATACAGCGGGCAAAAAGGGGAGCGGGGGCGCGGGACATGGTGGTGCTGGAGGATCTGGTGGACACTCAGTTGTGAACGATGTTGGCGCAGGGGGAACAACATATGATACGGCATTGAATCCTGTTATGTACGGATCATCTTCAGGTACTTATGGTTACGCAGCAGGTGCGCATGGAGGGGGTGTTGTGCGTCTCTCAGTCACGGGCACATTAACCATCAACGGAACTATTTCTGCAAATGGAGGCGTTGGAGATATTGCATATGGAGATAATGCGACAGGTGGAGGCGCCGGAGGGTCTATTAATATCACCACCGGAACCATCGCTGGTACGGGATCGATTGTTGCTGTTGGAGGAGCTGGAGCGAATAACTTAACAGGAGACGGGGGAGGTGGAGGAGGTGGAATGATTTATCTCGGCTACTACAACACGGATGTTGATAATTTACCAGGAACACTCAGCGCATCTGGAAATGCGACAGGGGGTGCTAAGGGGGGCGGTGCCGATCAGACATACGGTCCGCAAGCAGACGGATCGAACGGAAGCGTGAATACCATTCAGCTTCTTAGCTTTAACTCAGCGACAACGTCTGTTTCAAGCGGTACGTCCGTTGATAGGTTGACGATTGTTTTCAATCAAAACGTGACAGTTAGCGATCCAAATGGCGTTGCAGATGGTTTGGACTCCATTACACTCAGCCAATGTTCGGTTGCAAGTGATTTTGATGGTAGTGCGGTAACCGGAACTGACACGCTTGTTTTGAGCGTGGATTGTAGTGTGGATGCACCAAATGATACAAGTATCACAATAGATCCAACGTATGCAACCGGAGGTACGACATCAATTGTGGACGATGCGACATCCACGGAAATGGCGAATGCGACCACCGTGACAGGTGATGATGGAGCTGCTCCGGTATTTGTCTCAGCAGTAACAACTTCAACGACTAATATACAAATAACAATGTCTGAATCGATTGATTCAGTCACATTTGGTGAGGCGGGAGCATGGACAGCTACTGGAATCACTTCTTCTAATGTTGCTATCAACGGAGGGGATGCAAGTATACTTGATTTGACTGTTGGAACACTTGGTCTTGGCTTCACAGCTGCAGACCTTGCCTTCACAGCAGGGATGACAGCTAGTGCTATCTTAGACGCTGCAGGAAATTCAGTCTCATCATTCTTAAGTAAAGCAGTTGCAGATGGACTTGATCCTGATGCACCTGGTTCATTTGCAAAAAGTAGTGGTTCCGGAACAACTGCCGATATGACGTGGACTGCTACATCTGATACAAATTTCAATCACTACGAAATCTGGTATGGGACAAGCCAAACAGATGTACAGAACATGAATGGAACTGCTGTAGAGTGGGACGACACATCTGACGATGAAAATCTAGCGATTAGAACAACAACTACAACAACAATCACCGGCCTAACTGCCGGTCTAACATATTATGCGCTTATCTGTGCAGTAGATAACGCTTCAAATAGCGGATGTTCTTCAGATATAAGTTTTGTAACAAATCAAACTCCGACAGTTTCAACTCCTGGAAGTATTTCTCAGGCAACAGATGGGACTGGATATGTGACTTTCTCAACTACCGTTGCCGATGCAGATGGAGACGAGACAAAATTGAAAGTAGAATATTCGGAAGATGGTGGTTCAAGCTTCTATGATGCTGACCTAGTATCAGCGACTCCGGATGGAGCAGGATCTGTTGATCTTGATGATGCACAGACATACCAGATTGGTACGGTTAACGGTATTGATACGGACGCGGCCGATACAGTGGTAACAATAGTTTGGGACTCAAAATCAGCCTCAAATGGAAATGGGGCAGTTACTGACGAACAAAGCGATATTCAAGTTAGGGTCACAGCGAATGACTCAATTATCGATAGTTCGGTTGGAACTTCAACAAGTTTTTCATTGGATAACGGAGGCCCTGCGGGCCTCGCAAGTTTCACGTCAAGTGCTACGACTTCAAGTTCAATTACTTGGACATGGACGGCGGCTACAAGTGAAGGAAGCGCTTTTGACCACTATGTAATCTGGTCTGGAGAAAATCAGTCGGATGTAGAAAACCGAACCGGAACAGCATCAGAGTGGGATGATTCAGATGATACGAATTTAACAACTATTAGTACAGCTACGACAACTATTGCAGGGTTAAGTGAAAATACAACTTACTATGCAAAAATCTGGGCTGTTGATTCATATGGAAATGAAAGTACTTTGTCTACAGCGACAGCAAATAACAACGGTAAGCCGACTTTGAGCGGGCTCTCTGCAACTCAAGCGGATGATGGAAGTGGTGATGTGACAATTCAATTTACAATAGATGATGCGGATGATGATGATATACTACAAGCTTTGGTGGAGTATAATATTGGAGATGGATGGGTGAAATTAAATTTGAGTGAGGATGCGGATGATATTACGCAATCCGCCGCAACACCAGATATCGATGTTGAGAACGATAATACATATCAAGTTGGTAATGCCACAGGGTATATATTGAGCTCAATCGGAGCAAATACTATTACAGTGCTATGGCCAACATTGGATGATGGAGGTGAGGACTTTGATACAAGCTCTGCACAAGTCAGAGTGACCCCATTTGATGGAATTGAGGCTGGAAGTGCACTTACCGCTTCAAGTATAGTCTTGGATAATACAGCACCTACAGGTTTTGGAGACATTGGTCTTACAAGGAATAATGCAAATTATTTAGTGGCATCATGGAGCCAGGCTACAGATAGCAATTTCGATAGGTACGTTCTTTGTTATGGCCAAAACTCTACAGATGTGAGTACTTGCTCCGGCACTGCTTCATATTGGACAATTTCAAATGATTCCGCTTTAACGACAATTTCGACAATCACCACAACGATCACTGATGTGAGCATTACTGGTCCAGGTGTGTTTTATTACGCAAAGCTGATTGCAGTAGATTTGTATGACAATGAAGGCGTATCTGCAATTGGAACTTATACGTCAGGTGTGAGTGGGGCATCAACTGCAGGTTCATCAGGTTCGACTAAATCAGGTAGTTCAAGTACAGTCAGCAAAGATGATAAATCTGGAGAAGTCATCGCAATTGAAATCAAGGTTGATACCGATAAGGATGGACTTACTGACGACGAAGAAGCTATCTATGGCACAGATCCATTAAATAGCGATACTGATAATGATGGATATACCGATAGGTACGAATTGATCAATCTTAAATCAGATCCAAAAAATATATGTAGCCCTGGAAATTCAGATCTTGACCCTAAAATCGTTAAGTCATGTGAGTCACAATACCTTGACCCAAATAGTAAATTTAAGAGAATAAAGAGGAGGCAACTATTTGTAGGTAAACCAAAAGATTTGCAAGTAATTCCACCGTCGTGGACGTCGCCAGTGCCAAACTCTGATAAACAAATCGAAATCAAAGTTGAGACTAAGCTTGATAGGCAAATTGCTATTAAGTTAAAAGAAGAGAAGTTTGTGAGCAGAGAAGATAGGGGCGTGATTGCGCAGGAAGAACCTGTGAAAAAAGTTGATGAAGATGCGGTTAGAAGTAAGCTTGATAAGTTGAATCAATCAATCCGGTTCGTACTTAGGCCTATGCGAAATTACGCGAATACCGCTCAAGGGAATCTGTTGAAATCAATCGAAACAGTCGCAGTGCAGGACGCACCATGGAGTGAAAGACATTTCAAATTGCTTCTGCAAAATAAGGTGATTTCAGATAATGTTGATAACTCAAAGGAGTTAGCAAGTTTCATTGAGAACATTGTTTCTGAGCCAAATAGACCGCTGTCTCAATTGGATTCATTGAAGCTGGTTGTAGTTACATCGCTTCTTGCCGATGATGATCCGACACTTGAATCGGTTGTGGAGAATTTTAACAAAGAGTCGTTGAAGGTGGCGGAGGCAAGGCAATTATTTATATCATCAGAAGATTTGAATTTTAATACAGAGCTCACTCGTGGTGAGGCGTTGAGCCTATTGTTTAGGATAGCTGATGTCAAGCAGAGAGCTGAATTTATCACAAAAACACTCGAAGGTATTACGTCTGGCTCAACGCCATTTAAGGACGTAAAGGTTGATGACAAATACGCTCCATATGTTACGTATTTCTATGAAAAGGGATATATCAATGGGTATTCAGATGGAACGTTTAAACCAAACGCGCCAATTAGTAATGCGGAGTTTGTGAAATTGCTTAATATTATTAGGCAAGCAAGTGACAAGAAGGATAAGGCGAACGGAGTGAGCCTTAAGACTTCGATCCTTGGAGCGGATAAAATTAAGCTGGACTCAATTGGTTTGGATGATGAGTCAAGTATTGTTAGTGCAATTAGCAGGGTGCTTAAGCGAAAATTTATTCGCTTTCCTCGGTAGGTTTAGTGCCTCCGCGGAGGATCACTTTTGGACGTGCTTGATAGCGACTGATGAATGTTTGTTTGATTTCTTCACCAAGTGAATTTACGACAGTTCTATACCAGACTGCATCAAAGCCATTGTGTGGATGTTCTTTTTCTTCGTAATAATCTTCAGGTAAATTTGGATCATATATGATTTTGTCAGGAGGAGCCCCCGCTTGGTTTGAGTAATAAGGGCCATCAAGACCGACCGTGCGTCCATCTTGTGTTCCATAGAATTTAAAATATGCATCATTACCATCGATATATGCTTGTATGAGTAGGTCCCCTGGAGAATCATTGAGGATTTTGCAGTCCGCAACACCCGGATAAATAGTGCAGTCCAGCCCATGGCCTCCCGGGCGAGCATAATAAGAAACAGCATATGAATGAGCTTTGCGTTCCGCTATATCAAGTCCTCCAAATAGCCCGGCTCGGAAAAATGTACTTGAGACTTGGCAAAGTCCACCGCCAAAGTCAGGTTCAGTCTTATCACCTTTGATCACCAGTTCTTCGAGGTAGCCCGCTCCGCCATCTACAGGCCCGAGTCTCGTGTTAAATGAGAATACCTCATCCTTTGGCATGATAACTCCGTTAAAACGGTCAATTCCGGTTTTTATATTATGTACGCGTTTCCATGAAGAACCTGAGAAATTAGAATATCCAACGGAAAATAATTCTGTGATTCCACGATCTTTTAATTCTTGTGGAGCAAACACTTCCGCTTTCACTTCTTTGAGTCGGATTTTAACACTTTTATCATCACTATTTAGGGCTCGCAACATATCGCCTATCAAAGCTTCCCTATCGACTACGATTCCATTTTGCGCACTTCCATCAAAAGTAATTTTCGCATTATAAATCCAATTTTCATCATCTTTGTTTTCCGGCATTTCCATATTTATCGTCACGTTTTCAGTGGGAACTTCTAATTCTGACGCTAGATTTTCTTTGATATAATCATCTATTTTTTGCATATTGAGTCCGAGCACCCAGTCTGTTTTTAGCACGGTCCCGGCGAGAGGATCTTCTGTAATCATGCTAACAGGTATGCGTTTTCCTCTAAAATCCAAATAAGTAGTGAAGTTCATATCCAATGCATCAAAATGACTTTTCATATCAAAGGTGTATTTTTCGGAAATCGCATTTCCCGCCTCTCCGGACAGAGTTTTCAAAATTATTTTCTGAGCGATTATATCATTAAGGCTTGGTAAATATATTTCCAAATCCGCCTTCGCCGTTCGAGGTGGTACCAATTCATATTCAACAGTTATTGCACTAATATCATAATTTGTAATAGCGCTCCGCACATCAGTTTCAAGTTTTGTCATATCAATTCGCGTCCCAACTTTTTCTTCAGAAATAGCAAGTTTATCATGATCATCTAAATACACTTTGGCATCGATCGCATATCTATTTATAAACCCTGCAATAGAATATATTTTTTTTAATTCCAATTCAAAATCCTCATTTTCTTTTGGATAAACAAGATTCCCATCCGCATTACGTTTCAAAAAACTCATAAGAGGAATATCGATAGGCTCTTCGCCGATTACAAAAGTAACCGGTATATCAAAAAACTCAAACGGCCCGATTATGTTAGCTGCATCGCTTACAGCATCCTCGGCGAATGCAATCCTTAGTCCGATACTACCTCCAAAAGTCAAAACTGCTAAAATAGCAGCGATAGATATTGTTTTGAGGATTCGAGTCAGCATTAAAAACTATTGTGAGATTTCTTCGGCGTCTTCGTTTGGAATAGTTTCCATGTCAGAAAGCCAATCTAGAATACTTGATTTGCGTGCAACTTTCTTTTCGCGACCGAGAATTTTGTCTGCAAAAAAATCAATTACACCTTTTGATTTATTTGTTACTACAGCGACAGCATCTTCATTTTCATCTAAAATTTCACGACCTTTCTCAGACAATTTCACTCCACGTTTTTTGATTTCTTTACGAGTAGCTTTACCTTTGTCCGGAGCGACTGTTAGCCCGAGCACAGAACCGATCGCGCCACCGATCAAAAGACCAAAGATCACTTTATCCATAGTGCTTTGTTTTTTGCCTTTATCAGGTATGTTTTCGATATTGTCCATTTTGTTTTTGTTTAGGGTGTATAAAAAATATAGAGATGTTAGTCCGGCCACAACGAAGAAAGCATTTCGCTTTAGATGACTCTTTGATTTAAAAGACTTCTTCATGGGTGACTTGAGCTAAGTGCAAGTATTATCCTCCAAACAGCCCCGGAAAGTCAATGATTAGTAGGGGCTTTAAACAAATTGGGCAATGCTATGCGCGAAGTTTGCCAGCTGAACGCCGTGTTTCAAAGGCTGTGCGCGCGCACACGTCTTGAACACCGTGCTTCAGATGTCATTCTTAAGAACAAGCCATGAAGTACGTATTTTATAG
>JAUYJN010000015.1 GCA_030700255.1 Candidatus Peregrinibacteria bacterium
AACAGCTGTGATGGTTCCTTTGCACACTGGAAAGGCAAGCTGGGGGTTCACAGAGGATTGGCGAAAAAAAGGAAGCAAAAGATGATGCATTATTTACTCGAAAATTCATAACATCAGCCCGCAAAAAATTCCCTTATCCCAGAATTTTTAACTTTGAATGCTAAACTTTGAAAACATCGAAATTCATAACCAACCCAACCATGAAAATACCCACTCAAGTGTCCGTCAGTAATTTCAGGAAAGACATCGCCAAATACCACAAAATGGCAATTGACGGCAAACCAGTAATGGTAAGTAAATCTTGGAATCATACGGTCTTGGTAAATTTTCACCTTTATGAAGATTTATTTGAACTACTCGAAGAACTTTTGAACGGAATGTCTATTTCACATGCAATCCAAGACAAAAGAAGCAAAGATTTCCACAAAAGAGTCAGAGAACTCGGCTTCAACAAAAACTACACTCAAAACTTCGGAGTGGACGAACCACGAAATAATATTTAATAATAGAAATACCACACACCTCCTAGCACCACAGCCAGCAATAATAGAATTTGAAATGCCAACCCGACAACATGCTTCCACCACCAGAGTTCTGGAACCGTTATGAGTACAAAAGCGACGTTTGGGGATTTGAGGAAACGAGGGGCAAGCCATTTATAATTAATGCGGTGCCCTATTCCCATGGTAAATACAGTTAAACCAAATTCATCTGAAGACTCATCGCTTGCCACGACATGTAGATTTTCAAGTGCCAATGCGAGAGATGCTTTCTCACGATAATTTGACTTAATAGCTTTGTTAAAAGCCCGAACAAGCTCACCGTATTTGGTCATTGCATCATATTCTTCTTTCGTCAGACCTTTGCCTTTTTTTGACTGTGCCGACCTATAATTCATATCTTTTTCCATTTTCATCATTTCTTCCTGGTTTTTCCTCACTCCGGAACTCACTTGAGAGTAAGCGCTCTCACCTTCTATAGGATAAAAAGTCACCTCATCTGCAACATAAGTATAAAGCCGAAGCCCATTTACAGCGGAGGCATAAGGAGCGATTTCTCGCTCTCCATATTGCAAATCTTGACCAAAAATCTTCATCTTCCTACACCATTCTCCAGCCAACCTTTTCAAAATCTTACCAACTGTATCCGACCCAAGAGCCTCATCTTCAGCCTTGATACTTTGCATTTCTTTTGGGAGTAAAACTTTATCCAAAAAATCATCATGATACCGGAACCGACTGCCCTTACCATTTGCTATGGCGCCTTCGGCGCCAAACGACACAACATTCCACTTATGATGAAAATACCTATAATAATCAAAAAGCCGACCCTGCACCTTCGCAATACTTTTCGCACCCCATTTGGTAATTTTCCCTCTATGCACAGTATGTTTTTGCCCAAGGCAAACTATCACTTTTGACGTTCCGGCGCGCGGCACAAATACATCAAATCTCGCATGCCGGAAAGTCTCCGCGGTCTTCAACTGCTCAATAAACTTAAGCGCCGCACCCCGCTTCTCCTTACCAATCAAAAATCTAAATGGATATATGTTCACTTAGCGCACATTTAATAAATCTCAAACATTGTAACAAAGGACGTAGAGAAGAACAACAAACTACAACACAACATCACATTCCATGCCAATGCTTATACATTTTTAACGCTCAAGAATAGGTTTTGGCCTATACAGCTCTGGATCAATAACGCGCTCAAAGCAAGTTCGCTCAGCTTTGTGAGCCCAATTTTGTTGATACATGTCATATGGATAACTCATCCTTTGCGTCCGAGCCCCCGAACCATCACTCACTGTCATGAAAGTAGCACAAAGTTCAAAAATAAGTGGGGTTTTGATCGTATATTCATAGTCCGCATTCGTTTCCGGATCCTGCGGAGCGATGAAACCTGAAATACTATTTTGAAGCGCACTTAAGTCTTCCGGAAGTATATCTTTTTGTGTCCAAAAATTTACTATTTCACCCTGCAACATTTGCAAATTCTCAAGACGTTGAGAATCAAACCTACGTGCACGTTGCTCAAAAGGAGTACCGATGATAAAAAATCCGGCAATCACACTCAAAAAAACAACTCCAAGCAATGACCATGCCAATATTTTTGGAGTATGAGATTTAAGATTTGTACGTTGCAAATCCCAAAGGAAATAAGCGAAAACGGCCACTGCGACAATCAATACAATCATTATTTTCAAGAAAAACTGAATGGTAAGTTCTCCACTCAAAAAATTATAAACAAAAGTAATAAGATCAATAACGATTGTCACCGCCGCAACAAAAAGAGTTAAATACACAAGCCATTTCACAAGACCAAGATTATGTTTCGCAGGTGTTTTACGCATATCCTTTTCTAAAGCGGAGCTACTGAGTAAATAAGCGGGAGTCACAATAATCAACATCGCAGAAGCAAAACGCACCGTTCCCGCAATACTGTCAAAATAGTAATTCAACGCATCTGGAAATCCCACATTCACATACTGAATACACAAAGTTATAAAGCTCGTCACAAGCATATAAAAAACCAAAATATTAAACAGACGAAGAAACACGTCTTTCGGTGTTATGCTTAAACTTGACATATATATGAGGATTAGTTGATACGGCTACATCATCCCACCCATTCCCATTCCCCCCATACCTCCCATACCTGGCATTCCGCCACCGGCGTAAGCTTCTTCTTTCTTTGGAAGTTCAACGATTGCAGCTTCGGTTGTTAGGAAGATTGAGGCGATAGATGCGGCGTTGCGGAGAGCGGATTCTGTAACCATAAGTGGGTCGACG
Organism: Candidatus Peregrinibacteria bacterium; assembly: GCA_030700255.1. NCBI lineage: Bacteria > Candidatus Peregrinibacteriota > Candidatus Peregrinibacteria bacterium. The sequence goes on from JAUYJN010000015.1 coordinate 2,793, forward strand.
ATTCCGGCTGATTTCATGTCAACGTATGTGTTTTTCATTGCGTCATAACCAGTGCCTGTTGTAGAGTTTCGAACTGCATCTACGACTACGTCACCCTTTTGTCCCGCGTTCATTGCGATTTGGTAAACCGGAGATTCGAGAGCTTTGCGAACAATGTGGAACCCTGTCACGTAATCAGTGTCGCCAGTTACATTGTCGAGTACGACTGCTGCTTGCAATAATGCTGTACCTCCACCGGAAACAATACCTGCGATGAGAGCTGCCTTGGTTGCATTTACTGCATCTTCGATTCTGTGTTTCTTTTCTTTGAGTTCAACTTCAGATGCGGCACCAACTCGAATCACACCTACTCCACCTGTAAGTTTTGCTTTGCGTTCAACTAGTTTTTCTTTGTCAAAATTTGAAGTTGCATGATCTAGTGCAACTTCGATTTCTCGCACTCTATTAGCGATAGCTTCATGGTTTCCTTTGCCTCCAACGATAACAGTCTTGTCTTTATCTGAAATAACCTTAGCAGCACGACCAAGATCTTCTATTACGGCGCTGTCGAGTTTCCTTCCAAGTTCTTCTGAGATAACAGTTGCACCGGTTAGAGCTGCAATGTCCTTTAACATTTCTTTTCTTCTGTCTCCGAATGCTGGAGCTTTTACAACAAGTACATTTAGAGAACCGCGGAGCTTGTTTACAACCAAAGTTGCAAGTGCGTCTCCGTCCATATCTTCACAAAGAATCACAAGATCCTTGATTCCTTGTCCTGCAAGAGAATTTAGAAGTTCGATGATTGATTGAATATTTGAAATCTTTTTGTCAGTGATCAAAATATGAGCTCCTTCATGAACAGCTTCCATCTTGTTTGTATCAGTCACCATGTAAGGAGATAAATATCCATTATCAAATTGCATTCCTTCTACAACTTCATTTGTCACTCCCATAGTTTGTGATTCCTCAACAGTGATTGGTGCATTTGGTCCGATCTTTGCGATCACCTCTGCGATCATCTCACCAACTGCACTATCTTGAGCGGACACTGTAGCCACCTCTGCGACCTGCTCTTTGTTATTTGGATCAACATCAGTCTTAGCAACGTACAAAGCCTCTACAACCTTCTCAACAGCATCATTGATCCCACTGCGAATAACCATAGGATTCGCGCCAGCTGCAACATTTCGAATACCTTCTGCAATCAAAGCGTGAGCGAGTACAGTCGCGGTCGTCGTTCCGTCTCCCGCTGCATCATTTGTCTTTGTCGCAACTTCTTTCACGAGCTTCGCCCCCATCTCTTCATATTTATCTTCCCATTCGATTTCATTTGCGATAGTCACTCCATCATTTGTAATAGTTGGAGACCCGTATTTTTTCTCGAGAATAACATTCCGACCTTTCGGTCCCATAGTGATACGAACTGCATCTGCAAGTTTAGAAACTCCGAGCAACATCTTCACCCGTGCATCATCACTGTACATAATTTCTTTTGCCATTTTTGTAAAATTAAATTTTAAATTATTGATTACCCGATCACAGCCAACACATCCGCCTCATTTGCAATCAGCATTTCGACACCATCTACAGTTACTTCATTTGGACCGTATTTAGCGAAAAGAACTTTCTGCCCAACCTTCACAGTCATTGGCCGAATTGAACCATCTTCCAAAGTAAGACCGGGCCCTACCGCAACGATCTCTCCTTCTTGTGGACGTTCTTTTGATCCTGTTTGAGGAATATAAATCCCGGCAGACGTAGTGTCAGATGCTTCAAGTGGTTTGATAACAACACGATCTCCTAATGGTTGAATATTCATTTTTTTTGATTAAATTATATTTGTAAATAAATTAGCACTCTCAAAAGAGCAGTGCCAATTCTATTTAAACTACCTATATAAGTCAAGAGCGATTACCCTCCCTCTTCCTCCCTCCAAAACTTGTAATTGAGGTGCTGTAGTTGACTGAGCGATAGGCTGATCGCTAGGAAGAATACCAAGCACCTCATTGCCTTCATTCAAACGTACAATTCTAGGCTCCCCATCAACTTGACGTACACCAAAATGAGCACCGGTAGCCACTCCAATGCCAGCAAGCCATAAACGTAATTCTTCAAGTTGAGAACCAATCGCAGATGGGCCGGATATGTCATAACCTTTAACGTCTTCCATTCCTCTAAGGGCTGGGTCAAGCTCTGAAGTTACATCAGGGGCAACTCGTAAATCATGGGCAGTAGTACTTCCACTCATAAAGTTAAATTAGAAATATAAATTCACCCGCATTAAACATCAGACGAAAAAATAGTCAATAGAAACAAGGATAGGCATTAGCGTGCAAAATCCTCAGTTCGAGTTTCACGAAGTACGTGGATTTTTATCTCACCCGGGTACATAAGATCTTTTTCGATCTTGCGAGCAATACTGTGAGAAAGCTTGATAGCTTCCAGGTCATCAATTTTGTCAGGATTTACGATAACGCGGATTGATTTACCGGCTTGGATTGCAAATACATCACTCACTCCATCAAAGCTCTTTGTAAGCTCTTCGAGATCTTCCATTCTGTGAATGAATTGTTCTAGATTGTCTTCGTTGGCACCGGGACGAGATTGTGAAATCAAGTCAGCCGCTTGCACGATCATAGCTTCAACCGTCCTTGCCTCTACTTTCGAATCCCCTGACTCAACTGCATGAATAACATTCTTATCAACATTAAATTTCTTCAATATATCAGAACCAATTTTTGGATAAGTACCGGATACTTCATGATCAGCAGCTCTACCTATATTATATAGGATTCCCGCCTTCTTACACACAGTTTGATCTGCACCAATTTGTGACGCCAAATTACCGGCCAAATGAGCGACGGAGATCGAATGTTTAAGCACATTCTGTCCACGAATAGTTCTAAATTTAAGTCGACCGAGAAGCTTAACGAGATTTGGATGAAGACCTGCAACTCCAGTCTCATAAACAGCACGTTCACCAAGTTCTTTGATTAAGGTATCCACTTCTTTTTGAACCGCTACGACAATTTCTTCAATACGAGCCGGATGGATACGTCCATCTTCGACTAGTCGCTCAAGAGCGATTTTTGCTATATAACGACGAAGTAAATCAAAACAAGAAATCGCAACCGCCCCCGGAGTATCATCTACAATCACATCAACTCCTGTAGCCTTTTCAAAAGTTTGGATATTACGACCTTCACGACCAATGATACGACCCTTCATGTCATCAGATGGAATATTTACAGTTGTTGCAGTAGTCTCAGCAGTCACATCCATTGCAAATTTTTGAATCGCCTCAGCGAGAATAGTACGAGCTTTTTCTTCAACTTCTTCACGCGCCTCAGATGAAACTTTTCTGTAATGTTTAACTATGTCATCCTTGTATTCTAACTCAACATTTTTGAGTAGAAGTCCCTTTGCCTCTTCCTTTGAAAGACTAGCAATTTTCTCAAGCTCGATGGCCTGAGAATCAAAAACCGCTTTAGCCTCTTCATGTATTTTTTTTGCCTCTTCAAGCTTTTCTTCGAGCTCCTCTTTTTTCTTATCAGAGTTCTCTATCTTGTCATCCAGAGATTGCTCTTTTTGAAGAAGCTTCTGCTCCAATTCCCGGAGCTCCGACCTTTTTTTTGTCTCGTCTTTCTTAATACTCTCCTCAAGCTTCATAGCTTCTTCTTTTGCCTCAAACAAAATCTCTTTCGCTTTGCTTTCAGCATCAGCAAGCTTTTTCTTAGACTCAATAGCAGCCCCTTCTTTCATTTTAGAATCCCGAATAACTTTGACCATATACCCTGTGCCAGCACCGATGACCGCGCCTATAAGCGCAAGCAGAATAGTAATTGCATCCATAATAATAAGGTTTAGATTACCTTAAAAGAAAAAGATTTGTTCGCTGTAAATTCCTGTTTTTGACTTGAAGGTGCGCTACAATAATGCGCGAAAATCAATGAAACTGCTTAAAACACTCTAAAATTCTTAATTCGTCTGCCCTTTCTTTCTTTAAGATAACACATAAATAATATACATATACAAATTATATAAGTTTGACAATAATGTAAAGACTATGTGAGAATGACTGGCCCATAAACAATAATATAATGAAAATCCTCCGACACCTTATAATATATACGCTTTTGATAATGGTTCTTGGCTGCACCCCAAGTGATGCGGATTTTCAAAGTAATATTCCGGTCAATGAGCCAATCGAAGAAACAGAAGTCCCAATTGCAACTGATAAATTACCGGAATCATTTAACCTCGATATACAATTTTACTCTCAAGCACCACAGTCTGACTGGGGCATGCCTTACCAAGAAGCTTGTGAGGAAGCTAGTATGATTTTGGCATACAATTATATTAATCTACGTGAGATGACGGTTGAAGAGTTCGATCAAGCTCTCAGAGATATGGTACAGTGGCAAATCGACACTTACGGAATCCACAAAGATATAACAATCGAAGAACTCGGAATAATAGCTGAAAAATATTTAGGATTTGCAAATTTTGAAGTCATAGACAATCCAACTGTCGATCAAATCAAAGGATTTTTAGTAAAAGGTTATCCGGTCATTGCACCATTTGCAGGAAGGGCGCTCGGCAATCCATTTTTCACGGCAGAGGGACCTATATATCACATGCTTGTAATTCGCGGATATGAAGAGGGTCCAAACGGACTTCGGTTTATAACAAATGATGTTGGTACACGTCGTGGTAAAAATTTCGTATACGACGAAAAAGTACTGATGAATGCACTTCATGACTGGGTGGACGGTTCACTCAAAGATCCATCTCTTATGAACGAAGGTGCAAAAAGGATTTTAGTCTTGAAAGGAATGTAGTTGCCTCGAGAAGTTGATATAACGAAAAACCTAACAGTGTGATCTGCACGACAAGTCCGATTGCAAAACCTGTAGGAATTGCAAACAGACCGATTTTTGGAAGTAAAAAATAACTCGCAAACATTGTAAGCAATATAGTGAACACATGTATACTGGAAGGACGAAGTGTGTTTTTCAGAGCATAGTGTGCGCGCGCGAGCAAATGCATAAGACTCTCAAGTGGAATCGAAATACAATATATTATAAGGAGGGCGGCGGTCGCGGAGACCGCTGCTTCATCAAACTTCCCACCACCGAGAAACATTCCAATTACAAAATTGCTCACAACTCCGAGCGCGACCGCCGCAACGGCGGTAACACCCAAAATATAAAGCCCCTTCTTCCACACAACACTTTTAAACTCTTTATAATCTTTTTTTGCAGCAATATGTGAGAGCCGAGCAAAAGCCGATAGTGCAATGGCTATTCCTATCAAGCTCACCGGTACACTTTGAAAATTTCTCGCAAAAGAATAAATCGTCACCGACCCTTCAGGAAGCCTACTCGCCAAATTCACAAACCACCAAAGTAACACTTGCCACATTCCCATTTGAAACATTTTTGGAATCATCAAAACAGCAGTCTCTTTCATCCTTCCATCAAATTTCAAATTAAATCTAAATCTAAATCCATATTTCAAAACTAAAGGTAGCCGAATCGCCAAATGCAAAAATGCACCAATAATAGTTCCAATCACGAGACCCATCATACCAAATTGCGGAACGATAAAATAAACACCCATAACGATTCCCAAATTATACATCACAGGAGCAAGTCCAAACCAAAAAAATTCTTTTATACTTATAAGTACATTTCCAAAAGTATTACTGATCGTAAATAATATCGGGGACAAAAGCATAAGTCGCGTAACCTTTATATATTCAGCAGTTTTGACCTCATCAAATCCCGGCACCAAATACTCAGTAATATAAGGAAGTGAAATTGCAAAAATAATCAAAATAAATACAAGCAACAAAAGCCCATATGAAAGAACTTGATTTGTATAGACAACCGCTTCTTTTTTCTTACTTTCATCGAGTCCCGAAAATATCGGAACGAACGCGGCAGAGAGTCCACTGGTCACAAGTAATGCCAAGAAAAAATCCGGAACAACGAAAGCCGCATTATAAACATCAAGCGCGGCAGATGCCCCAAATGTATGAGCAAACGCACGATCACGCACAAGTCCCAAAAAATAACTCAACCCGGAAGTCAAAGTCAGCGCAAACGCAGTATGAAGTAGTAAGTTTTTAAACCCACCTACCTCTTCTCTTTTTCTAAAAATTTTATTTATGAAAGAATTCATTAAAGTTATTATACTGATACAAGAAAATTTATCACTAGAATTATTTAACTAAAAAAATCCCCCAAACATTAGTGTGGAGGATTTTATCTACATATCTTAATCCTTGGTACAAAATAAAAAAGAAATAACTATTTCTTTTTCTTAGGTGCAGCCTTTTTCTTTACGACTTTCTTAGCAGCCTTCTTGACTACTTTCTTAACTGCTTTTTTTGGAGCAGCTTTCTTGACAACCTTTTTTACTACTTTTTTAGCAGCAGGTTTCTTAGCAGCAGCCTTCTTTGGAGCCGCTTTCTTAACTGGTTTCTTTACAGCCATATAGGTGTATTTAGGGGATAAGAATAAACTTGATACATTGTCTTATTTTTCTTTCAAAAATACAATACCAAAATAAGAAAAAACTATTAACTTTTGCAAAAAAATTTCGAGTAAATTTATGGCTTCATGCGATTGAGCAATCTTGGGAATGGAATGGTCTCTCGAATATGCTGAGTACCAGTGACATACCTCACCATTCTCTCAAGCCCAAGCCCAAATCCACTATGCGGAACCGACCCATATTTCCGGAGATCCAAATACCATTGATACTCTTCACCTTTCAATCCCTCATGTTCAATCGCAGCCTTCAAAATCTCATAGCTATCTTCACGTTGCGACCCTCCAATCAATTCTCCGGAACCTTCAGTACCAAGTAAATCATTATTGAGTACAAGCTCTGGATTTTCCGGATCAGTTTTCATATAAAAAGGTTTGATAGATTTTGGCCACTTGTGAACAAACACCGGAACCTCACTGTCATCTGTAAGTAACGATTCATCCTCCGTACTCAAATCATCTCCAAATTTAATTTGAGATCCTTTAGCTTGGAGCTCTTTGATTGCGTCAGTGTATTCAAGTCTCTTAAATGGCTGACTTAATTTTTTCATAGGTTCGATATCACGTTCAAGAATTACGAGCTCCTTCGCGCATCTCTCCATACACCTTTCAACTATAAACCTCACCATACCTTCTTGAATATTCATATTTTCTTCATGCTCAACGAACGCCGCTTCCGCATCCATCATCCAAAACTCTATTAAATGTTTTCGAGTCTTACTTTTTTCAGCCCGAAACACCGGACCAAAATCAAACCCACGACCAACAGACATAATCGCCGCTTCAAGATACAGCTGCCCGGACTGAGAAAGATAAACAGTGCCTTCATCGAAATAATCAATTTCAAAAAGTGTAGTCGCACCCTCACATGCGTTTGGCGTAAATATAGGAGTATCGATTTTTACAAATCCTTCTCCATGAAAATAATCATACACAGCGGTTATCACGCAATCACGCACACGTTGTATCGCCCACTGCTTACTCGACCGGAGCCAAAGATGTCTATTATCAAGCAAGAAATCCGGGCCATGTTCTTTTTTTGAAATAGGGTATTCATCTTCAGTAATATGCACAATCTCAATATCAGTAACTTGCAATTCAAACACATCATCATGCTTTGGATGTTTTACAACTTTACCGGTAACCTTGCATGATGATTCAGCTGTAAGTTTCTCAGCATTCTCCATGACTTCAGCCGAAGCTCTGCCCTCTTCCGCCACTCCTTGAGTCAACCCACTCCCATCCCGCAACTGCAAAAAATAAATCTTCCCGCTCCCCCTCTTATTGTACATCCACCCACGAATAGTCACCTCCTCTCCTACATGATTTGCAAAATCAGATATTCTAACAATCATATAATTATATTAAAAATTAATCAAGCGCATTGTAGCACGACAAATTAAAATACAAAATAATTTCGGAATGGCTTTTCTTTTTTGAATGCTTATATTAAGATAAACGAAAAATAATAATCTATATAAAATGAAATTAAACAAATACATAATCACGTCAACGATAATGATAACCTTGATTTTAAACGGGTGTGGCTATTCATCAAATACAAATAATTCTAATAATAATATGGATACAATAAAGGTTGACGGACTTATATGGAATACAGGAGATATTCCTATAATGACTTACGATGAAGCATTGGCGTTTTGCACTGAAAACGGAATGCAACTGCAAGAACAAAACGCACTATTACTAAATATAATAGGTAGCACATATCTTCAAAATCCGGAAGGAGGATACTGGGCGTCAGGCGAATCCATGATAGATGATAATGAAGCATACGTAGTTAATTTTGAAAGCCATGGGACGGTAGGTGCATCGACAAAACCGAAAAGCGAAAAACATTACGTACGATGCTTCAAAAGATAAATAACAATATGAATTGTCTGGGGTGGCATCTTGGACGTTATTCGAATCAATAAATATTTCCACGGAAATTGATATCCACTATTTCAATATCATTTTCTAAAACCTTATAAATAACTCGAATTTTCCCAATTCTTACGCGATATACATTCTCACCCCAGCCTTGCAATTTCTTAACACCAGATGCCTTAAAAGGATGAGCCTTAATTTCAGTAAGCTTATCATGAATTCTTTTCTTCATTTTCTCATCAAGAGAATCAAAGAATTTCCGCACTTTGTCTACCATAGTAATAGTTATAGGAGGGTAATCCTACAACATCGACATCACATCATCAATATTAATTCCCTTCCCGGCGTTATCACGATCAGCATTAAAAACATTTCCAGGCTTGTCATCTTCATCCAAAAACGCCTTAACCAAAACGATTTTCACCACAGAGCTCACCGGCACTCCGTACTTTTTTGCACGACCTTTTATAGCCTTTTTAAGATCATCATCTATATTGATTTGAAGCAAACTCATAGTTTTTCAATTAAAAATACATGCTAATTATATGGAAAAAGCATGGAAAATGCAAGTGCAACAAAAAAAAATCCTAGTTCCTAGTTAATTAGGAACTAATACCAAATGGGGTGGTCGATGGGGCTCGAACCCACGGCATCCAGGACCACAACCTAGCGCTCTACCAACTGAGCTACGACCACCACAATGTGCATTCTTTCTCAAATGCGGAGGTATTTTAGGCGATTTCAGGGGCAACAGCAATAGCAATCTCATAAAAATTTTAGAGATTATTAGAGTTAAAAAATTCTTAAACTAATTCTAAAAAAAAATCCCTTTGTTTTTTAAAGAAATTTTAACTTCGCCTGTTACATTCGAAGCCTACTTTTTTATATCACCACCATGAAAAAATTACTCCTCCTTATAATAGCAAGCCTTCTGTTGGCTTACACAATCAAAGAGATGACGTCCCCAATCAAAAAAACTATGGCTGAAGATAATGTTATTCAAAATAATATCGTAATAACTGAAATCATGGCGACGGAGCCTTCAAATTTAGAATGGATAGAAATACAAAATACAAGCGACCAAATGATAAATCTCGAAGGCTGGAAGTTTTTTGAGAACAATACAAACCATGGGCTCACATTGTTTCAAGGGAGCTTCGACCTACGAGCAAATGAAATCGCAATAATCGCAAACAAGGCATCAAAGCTTAAAACTAAATATCCGCTCCTCGAAAACACAATATTTGATTCAACATGGGCAACGCTTAACCAAAATGGCGAAGAAATCGGACTCAAAAATAACAACAGTCAGTTCATAGAACTTTTCACATACATCCCAAACACTGAAAACTCACTACAACGAATAGATAATTCCAAAAATGATTATTCCGCAAACAATTGGATAAATTCACTCTCAACTTTGGGCAAAGAAAACCTGATGTCTGAACTCGTTTTCAATGAAACGGAAATCTTGGAAGAAATACCTGCAACAGAAGAAGTGGATCTCAAAGAAGAAGAGATTGTATCTGAAAGACCCGCCACTGAAAATGTAGAAATAGAAACTGAAAACACAGAGGATGTCAAAGTACGAGGAATCAAAACATTAAAGCCAAAAGCTATAATCACAATACAATCCGGCGTAATGGAAGCGACTAAAAAAGTCACAATCAATCTCGATGGAAGGAATTCGGCTGACCCGAACAAACAAAAACTCACGTATTACTGGGACTTCGGAGACAAGTACACTTATGAAAATAAAAACCCTCCATCACATAGTTTCAAAGAGGTAGGGAATTATATAATTACTCTTCGTGTAACAAATGAAGATGGTATTTTTGACGAAACCAACATAACCATCAAAGTTTTACCGGAAGATGAGGTAGGGGGAACGGCAAAAAAAGAACAATCAGAAGAAATCAAAAACGATCCGGTAGAAAAAGCCCCCGCGGACAAACTTGAAGAAGAGGTCGAGAAGCAAACAACCTACCCTACCTTATTATTAAATGAAATTTTTCCAAATCCGGCTGGCCGTGATAATGGACAAGAATGGGTAGAGATTTACAATCCAAACGAATTCTTAGTAAACACCAAAGGCTATGTTTTAGATGACTACACAGACCAAGGAAGTGCAGCAATGAAACTCAAAGAAATCGAAATTTTGCCAAAAAGTTACTACCTTATATACGATCCTTCGGTAAATTTAAATAATTCAAATGAAGAAATTCAACTACTAGATCCAAATGGCGCCCTACTCGACAAAATATTTTTCATCGATGGATTCGAAGCTCAAAGTTATGCTCGCGTAAAAAACGAATGGCTTTGGACGACTTTCCCGACGCCGGGTTTTGCAAATGAGATAATGTCAGAAGAATTGGAAATCACAGAAAAAACAAATCAAGAAAGTAAATACAAAACCGGCGACTTGAGCTCTGAAATATATATATCCGAAATCCTACCGAATCCACTCGGCGAGGACGCCCCAAACGAATGGGTTGAACTATACAATGCAGGGGATGCTGATATAAATCTCGGTAACTGGCGACTCGATGATAATGAAAACGGCAGCAAACCTTTTACTCTTTCCGATAAAACAATTATCAAAGCAAAAGGCTATCTCATAATACCAAGAACCGAAAGCAAAATCAGTCTCGATAACAGGCTGGACACAGTAAGGCTTTTTAATTTCGAAGAAGAAATCCAAGACGAAATAAGCTACGAAAAAGCGAAGGAAAACCTAAGTTTTGCGAAAACTACAATGATATATGAAGATAAAATTGAAACCGAATGGATATGGACACCTATGATTACTAAGGGGGCTGCAAATCAGAAACTTTATAAACTTCGAGGTGAGGTAGAGGAGAAAAATGCTGACTTAATTTTGATCCAGGCAAAATCCCTAAAACTAAAAGACGACAATGAACTCAGCGAGATTGCATTGAGTCCGGGGAACATAGTTGAGCTAACATACGACGATAACAATGAAATCAAGGACTATTCACTAATAAAACAAAAAACAGCACAGACGAAGGTGGTCAATTCACCAGGATCATTCGAACTAATTAAAATAATAATAACTCTTACGATCATAGGAATATATGCATTCCTAAAAAGAAGAAATACACTTAAAAAAACGTAACAACAGGCGAAGCGTGACAACTTGCTTTGCCAAATAAGGATGCGAAGCAAACCAAATATTACGTAACATTAAGCAAATAAACATGTTATAATATGAACAACATCACAAATATGAAATTTTTCTCAATATCACAGGCGAACAAGTCATTAGCATTAGTAACACCAATCGTTGAAGATATCCAAACAAAATGGGTAGAGGTAAAAAAACTCAAAGAAGATTGTGATGCAATAATACTAAATCATCTGGAAAGCGAAAATATTCTAAACGAAAAACAAGACAGGCTTGATGACCTACTTGAAGAGATTGAAAATAATATAGAAGAACTCCAAGAAATAGGGGCGGAATTCAAAGGTTTTGAGAAAGGCCTGGTTGACTTCCCTGCAAAAATTGACACAAGAATAATATATCTATGCTGGAGGAGGGGAGAGAAGAATATATCGTGTTGGCATGAAATATTCGAAGGATTTTCAAACAGGAAAGATATAAGCAATGACTTAAGGGGAATCGTTGAAAAAGAAAACCAAACAAAGACTAATGCTGAAATTAAGTAAGAGTTTAGATATTGCAATAAAACCATAGCTCAAGTATCTTTTGTTATGCGTAAAATAAATAAAAATAAAATTTAAAAATCACATATATATGAAATTCTCTGTCTCTTCAAAGCTCACAAAAACAGATTGCTTGGCTATTTGCATGTTCGAAAAAACTGAGTTGTCAAAACAGTTTAGCGATTTGCCAAAAAACATTTCAGAACTTATTCAAAAAAGAATAAAAGCAAAAGATTTCGAAGGCAAAGCCGATACATCTATAACTCTTTACCCTGAAAGCACTTTTGAAAAAGTTATTGTTTTTGGACTGGGAGAAAAACAAAAAAAAGGATCTGACGAATGCGCAGACATACTTAGAACTGTGGGAGCGAGCGCACGACAAAAAACAGAGAAATCAAAATCGATCTCAATCATGCTACCAAAGGGAATGGATGATGATGAAAATTTTGAGGAGTTCGCCGAAGGATTTATGCTGGGAGGATATAAATTTGAAAAATATTTATCAAAAAAAGCTGATAAATGCTTAATCGCAACTATTACTTTGATAGGTGCTGACAAAAAAGTTCTCAAAAAAATTAAAGAAGCAGAATCGATTGTAGAAGCTGTATTTTGGGCAAGAGACGTGATCAATATCCCAGGTAGCGACATGTCTCCAAACCAAGTGGAAAAAGAGGCGAAAACAATAGGTAAACTAAAAAACATATCAGTAAAAGTACTTGATCATAAAAAACTGGAGAAGATGAAAGCCGGAGCCATACTGGCAGTTGGGCAAGGAGCCACTGAAAAGGCACGTATGATTGTTTTTGAATACAAAAACAAGCCTCGCAACAAAAAGCCTATGGCATTTATAGGTAAAGGAGTTTGTTTTGATACGGGAGGATTAAATTTAAAACCTACAAAATACATAGAAGATATGAAGCTCGATATGTCCGGAGCAGCGACAGTCATGGGGATTTTCAAAATGCTCGGCGAACTCCAACCAAACTTGCACGTAGTTGGAGTTGTAGGTGTAGTAGAAAATGCGATTTCTGAAAAAGCATATAAACCGGGAGATATCATCAAAGCTTTGAATGGTAAAACGATAGAAATTCTAAATACAGACGCTGAAGGACGCCTCGTATTAGCAGATTGTTTAACTTATATAGAAAAAGAATACAAACCTGCTCACATGATGGATTTCGCTACTCTAACCGGCGCAGCACTATACACAACCGGACATGACATCACACCAATCCTCGGAACGGACCAAGAATACATAAATAAAGTGCTTGAAATGGGTAAAAGAACTGATGAAATCATGTGGCAACTACCACTTTATAAACAATATGCAAAAGCTATGAAAGGAACTATTTCAGACCTAAACAATACTGGAGATGGGGTAAGGTGTGGAACAATTACTGCAACATTATTTCTTCAGAATTTCATAAACAATGGAACTCCATGGATACATTGCGACATGGCAGGGACTGCTCATGGAGACTCGGCGCAAAGCTCATACAAACCAAAAGGAGGTAGAGGTGTATTACTTCGCGCATTATGGGAATTTTTACGAGAATACAAATAACCCTAAATAATTATGGGAACTTATAAAAAATATCTCTGCTATATCGGAGTGATATCTGTGCTTATTGCTGCAATACCTATGACTGTATTCGCGGTAAGAGATTTAACGTTTGAAGAAAGAAATACAGACATACAAGTAAAAATAGATGAACACATATTAGAAAGCCCATTTGGATATGGACAACCTGAAGCGACTTACCCTACATTCGCTGATCTCGATAACGATGGGGATATGGATCTTTTTGTAGGGACTGGAGAAGGAACGATAATTTATTACCAAAATGATGGCGGATCAAGAATTCCTAACTTCACACTCACAGACAGGACGTTTTTAGGTATAGATAAAAGCCAATTTATAATGTTCCCTACTTTTGCTGATACGGATAGCGATGGAGACCTTGATATGTATTTCGGAGAATGGGGGAATAAATTAAGCTACTATAAAAACAGAGGTAATGCGGAAGTTTCTGACCTTGTATTTGCACAAGGAGCTGAGGCCACAGTTGATGTAAAAAACTTCGCCGCTCCGGCATTTGTAGATATAGATGCTGATAATGACTTAGATCTTTTTGTAGGAAATTTCGATGGAAAAATTTCATTTTATGAAAACACAGGAAGTCCAAAGGTCGCACAATACATACTTACAAGTAACAACTACAAGGGATTAGAATTCAACGAGGTCGCAGTCCCAAGGTTTGAAGATATAGATAGCGATGGGGATTTTGATTTATTTATAGGAAGTGACAATGGTAAAATAGCCTATTACAAGAACACCGGTGGCCCACATACTCCAGAATTTGAGTTAGTGGATGCAGGTTATTTCAGCATAGAAGAATCATATATCTATCCTGCTTTCGTAGATATAGATGGAGATAAAGATTTAGATTTGTTTTTAGGAAACAATCTTGGGGCAATGTATTTTTATAGAAATGAAGGGACTATACAATCTCCGAATTTTAAAAAAGTCACTGACGAATATTTTCATCTTGACACCGGAACTCATTCAAATATAGATTTTGCAGATCTGGATGACGACTCAGATGTTGATTTATTTATGAACAACGGTACGGGTGGATTTTATTTTTATGAAAATACCAATACGACTGCAGATCCTCAGTTTGAGTTAAAAGATAAAAGTTTTATAAATACAAAAGAAGGAGCGAGCCAATTTAGATTCATCGATATAGATGGAGATAAAGATCTGGATTTGGTTGTAGGGTACTTGGGTCTACTAAATAGTGACAATGGAGGTAAATTAGATCTATACAAAAACATCGGTTCAGTACGTACGCCAAAATTCCTAATAGAAGAAGATTTTTTCAAAAATATAGATGTTGGAACGGCTAGTGCTCCGGAATTATATGATTACGATGAAGACGGTGACTTGGATTTATTCGTAGGGACTGATCTTGGAACTATTTATTTTTATGAAAATACAGGTACAAAAAAAGAAGCAAATTTTACATTTAAAAGTAATAAATTCGAAGATATAAACGTTGATTCACATGCACGCCCCAGGTTCATGGACCTAGACAGAGATGGGGACGCTGATTTACTGGTAGGTAATAAACATGGAAGAGTTTTTTATATAGAAAATGTAACCGGCAATGTAGGGAGGAATTTTCTAGAAGTAGGCGAAATCACTGACGACCTCGGTAACTACACATCTATAGCACCACTTGATTCTAATAACGATGGCCAAATGGATTTCTTTGTAGGCTCTGCGAATGGGAACATTCAACATTTCATACAAACAAGTAAAAATATTTACCCACCGGAAAATGTTACAAATCTCGATGCAACAATCAATGAACATGGGATTATGACGGTAAGTTGGCAACCAAGTTCAAACTCAGAGAACGACTTAAAAGAATACAGAGTCTACCAAGTGACAGGTAATGGAGCATACACCGGTAGTACCGGAGTTGGTAAGCTAACTTCAATCACACTGGTTCAACCAAATAAATACCTAAGCTACAAATTCAAAATAACTGCGGTTGATGATTCCGGACTCCAAAATGATGGGATTGAGATTAAAGTATCATTTCCAAATGAAAGTTATGAAGGATATGTAGTAAGTAAGATTGAAAAACAAGTTCAACTTGAAGCTAATGTAATTACAGAATATTGCGCAGGATTTCCTGATGTAAAAAAGACAGATGTAGAATCATCAGTATGTGACGCTATAGGTTTTGTAAAAAATGCAGGGATTTTCTCTGGAACTGCAGAAGGTAAACTGGAACTAGATAGACCTATAAACAGAGCAGAGGTGACAAAAGTACTTTCAGAAGCATTTGACTTTACATTAGAAGTGCCTATAGATGGTGAGTTTTCTGATGTAGATATTACGCAATGGTACGCACCATATATACAAACTGCAAAAATCAACGGTATAGTAGAAGGTTATGCTGATGGTACTTTTAAACCTGAACAAACCATAAACAAAGTTGAACTTCTAAAAGTAGTACTTGAAATGGCTGAAACTGATTTTTCAACTGTCGACATAGGTCAAAGTCTTTATGATGACATAGAAGCCACTGCCGAAAATGAATGGTTCATCAAATACACCAACTTCGCACATACCAAAGAACTAATAGAGGTCAGTGAAAATTCACTTAATCCAAACGAAGCTATGAGTAGAAAAGATGTAATTCAACTTTTATATAGAATGAAAGAAACCGACTTGGCATTTCAATAATTATAAGTTGTCCAAGATCGTTTTTTCAACTAGCTTACATTGCTGCTCTATTTCTCCCTCAATACTCTCTATAACGAAATCGCATTCATCCTGCCATTGCATTTCACGAAGATAACTCTCATAGCGTTCATTTAATTCCTCATCACCGATAGGTGCGCGATTGCGAATTCGTTTCTCAAGATTGTCCCATTTTGCCTTCAAAAATATAGTCATTACCTGATCTTCAGGAAGTATCTCTTTGATTGAACGAACTCCTTGTACATCAACCTCACGCACAACAGTTTTACCATCCTCCAGGGAATCTAGGATCGGTTTTTTGAGCGTTCCATAATAATTCATGTCATGCACATATGCATATTCCAAAAATTCACCATCTTCAATTTTATCTTTAAATTCCTTTTCTGTGACGAAATTATATACCTCTCCATCTTTTTCATGAGGGCGAGGAGCGCGAGTAGTGCAAGATATAGGGAATACGAACTCAGAATGACTCTCTTTCAAAAAAGAAAGTACAGTACCTTTACCGGATCCGGAAGGTCCCAAAATTAAAACAAACTTACCCCTACTCGACATAAAAAATTATTAGAAGTTGGAATTAATAAAACTATAATAGCAATCACACTAGAATGGTAAATCATCTATAGCGACATCTCCATCTATATTTGAGTCAGCAGCAGAAACGGCAACAGGTGATTTATCTTCAAGTGGATCTCCCATATCAGCAGGTACCGCTGCAACCTTTGCAGCTCCAATTCCGGCAGCTGTTCTATCCATATCTACAGCATTACCTTTTTTATCCAACATGATAAGATTTTCCGCTACTATCTCTGTTTTTCTTCTTTTTGTACCATCTTCAGCATCCCACTCTCTAGTCTGAATACGTCCTTCGATATAAACTTTAGATCCCTTTGTAAGGTATTGTCCTGCGATCTCTGCAAGCTTCCTCCATGCTACAATGTCATGAAATTCCGCTTTTTCTTGACGAACTCCATTTTGATCATTCCATACTTGATTTGTAGCAACAGAAAAACTACAAACAGTAACTCCGGTAGAAAGTTGTCGCGTTTCCGGGTCACGAGTGATATTACCAATTAACTGAGCTCTATTGAGTGAATACATATGTACAGGGGTTAGAATCTAAAAGTGCAACGTAACGCAACTCGCCAACGGCTTGAGTTGCGAAAGAAGGTCTCGCTAAGCGAGTCCAATTCACTACTCACGTGCCATGCGATTATATGTCTCGATATCTCTTAACACAACCGAATTTAAATGTTTTCGAAAAATATGATTTGACTTCGATTCAAATACATATAATAAAAGTACAAAAATCTAGACAAAAGTATCAAAACATATACTAAAAGCATCAAGCATAGTATATGATTCCATCTGTCAGTTAGAATATTCCAAATATAGATTAAAAATAACCTCATGCTTTACAGTTTTAAACTAGGTAGAAATAAAGAATTATCAATCGCAGAAATAGCTGCCGTTTTTACTGAAAAAAAAGTAGAAGAAATGATCGATAACCATTTAATAGTACACACGGGCGAGCAGCTAAACCAACAATCCATAGATCGCCTTGGAGGAACTATCAAAATCTCACAAATCGTTGCTGAGTGCGAAAAAGCTGATTTAGCGGCGAAAATCTCAGAGGCTGTTTTAAAACATTGTGACATAGACTCAAAAATTACATATGCGATTAATATTGAACCTATAACATACAAATCTAAAAAATTATTAAAATCTTTACTGATAGAAACTAAAAAAACTCTAAAAACAGAAGGTGCCAAAGTAAGATTCATGAACAAATTCAATAGAGATGAGGCCAAAAACATAGAAAACATTCAATCAAAAAAAGAAATTCTCGATAAAGATAATTCAATAGAGATAAACATTATCCAAAAATCAGACACGCTATACATGGTTTCTTTTTTGGTAGCGAGTCAGGATATCGATGGATATTCAAAAAGAGATTATGAAAAACCATGTAGAGATGCCATAAATGGAATGCTCCCACCAAAGCTTTCACAAATACTCATAAACTTGAGCTTGGCAGGGATGCACCACGTAGATCCTAAAAATATAACAATTGTCGATCCATTCTGCGGATCCGGTAGCCTTCTTATCGAAGCACTCCTCATGGGATTCCATGCAACCGGATCGGATATAAACCCAAAAATGATCAGCGATTCAAAGATGAACGTCGACTGGCTACGCAAAAACTATGGTGTTCACAAAAAACAAGATTGTATAGTTTTTCCACATGATGCAACGGAGCGCCTCCCAAAGGCAAAACGCATGGCATTGATCGCAACAGAAGGCTACCTAGGTGACCCTATGACGGTCTACCCATCAGAAGAAGAAATCAAAAGAAATTTTGAAATCATTACATCTTTATACGCAGATTTTTTCAAAAACCTTTGGCACATGCATGACAAAGTAACTATCGCTATCTGCATACCCAACTACATAAAAAAGCATCAATCTCGCGAACCAAAAGATCTATTAGAAAGAATCAAGAGACTTGGTTTCAAGCAAGTGCCACTCATATCCAGGAATCTAACTCCAAAAATCAATCCTGGCAAAAAAGGTGACGTTTTAAGCTACCTGTACAGCCGTCCAGATCAAATAGTCGGTAGAAGAATACACGTATTTCAGAAATAATTGACTAGAAGTACAGTGCTAACACTCCAAACGAGACGTGCCAAGCCAGCATAACCAAAGTTAATGCCGAAACGAATTGTGGAAAGTAAAGTGACATAAGAGAGAGGATTTATATCATTTATAGTGGTAAGGGCCTTTGTTCAAATATTAAAACGCAACAACCAAAGAAAAGTTACAAAAAATATTGCACTTTTAACAACTGCATGCCTATAATGCACGGGCTTGCAAAAGCAAACCATAAAAAACGTATTATTCCGGAGTAGCTCAGTGGTAGAGCAGTTGACTGTTAATCAATTGGTCGCCGGTTCGAATCCGGCCTCCGGAGCCACGTTTAAATTTATATTTTGCAAACTTTGCTACTATTATGATAGTATTGGTTTGCAGATAACTTTATTAATTTAGACATAAGCAATGGTGCTAAAGATATTACAAAAATATAGTGTAAAGGTCGAATTACCTACAAAGAAAAAGAAAAAAACACTTTTTGATTTGGCAAAAAAACATATTTGCAAAACAAGGGGAAAGAAAGAAGATCTAGCGCTCAACACGGATAAGATTTTGTATGGCAAAAAATAAAATCATTCTTGATAGCAATATTTTTATTGCATTTTATTATAAAGAAGACTCCTTGCATGAAGAAGCTCTTAGTTTGCTGAGCTCTTTAGATGATTACGAAATAATCATTCCTTACTGCGTCATTCAAGAAGTCAGCACAATTCTGACATACAAACTTGGTAAAAAAGTAGCCGATGATTTTCTCAACGACATACAAAACGCAGATACAACTCTTATCATAAACAATGACGTACAATCCGAAATTGAATTTTTCAAAACCATCAAGGCGAATTTGTCTTTTACAGACTTAGCACTGCTACACTTAAGTCAAAAATATGATGCAACTCTCCTGACATTTGACCAGCAACTACTTAAGCTCTACAAGAAATCTTAGCTCTAACTTCGTTCTGTCGGGGGAGCCACTAAAATTTATATTTCACGAACTTACATATCATCATAATCATACTGCTTAGGCACGCTCCCAAATTCACTCCCAACACGTGGATATCTATTTGGTTCAGATACTTCTATCACATCATATAATGTCACAATAAATTCCCAATTATCACCATAATCAAAGAGAAAAAGCATTTTCTTTCCAATTTTAGAAAACACTTTACTCAAAAGCGTATTTTCAACACTGCTCGCATCGGTTTCTTCACCCATATCAGCAAAAACTTCATATTTTTCTTGTGAACTCGCAAAAGAATCCTCCAAATTGGAATAGAAACCATAGCAATGGTCATTTTCAAAATTGAAAACCTCAAGAATAGTCGCTGCCAAGTAACTGAGAGACATAGCAGGCAACATTTCAATATTTCTCCATGGATTCCCCTTATACTTCATCTGAACCTTAAAACAATAAACTCTCGGCGCTACAACTAAAGGCGCCAAAAGCTCTTCCCCATCATAAGCAAGCCCATATGACAAAGGGTCACGTAACTGTTTATAAGCAAATTCTAAATACGACTCATGTTTTGCCATAATGTCAGCAAGACGTCCTCTGAACGTCTCCTCCATAACTCTTCGCAAAGTGACAAAACTCATCTTATCCTTCTTTACATCATCAGAATTAAGCTCAAGCAAAATACCATGCAAAGATTCACCCATATTCTGATCAATCACAAATTCTTTTTCCACAAACTCTCTCAATAAAAAATATGTATGCTCAAAGCAATGCATCATAAACTTCTCCACTTCCTCCAATAATCCTTTATTTCTACCTATATATCCTCTTATACGAGGAGTAGTCATTACAAGATCCAAGGCGAACCAAAATCGCGAAAACGCATGCACAGCTGCACTACGAACATTTCCATTATCATGATGAAAATTGTCCATCAAAAATTCCCATATTTTTTCCTTATGCATAACAATAAATTTCCCACTTCCCATCGCAAATTTACAAAGTCTCATAGCATTGTAGTGCGCATCAACACTAAGTTCATCAGTCAACAAAATGTTTTTACAATGAAGAAATAAGATCTCTGCGAAATCCTCATCTTTAACAGCAAAATAATCTCCATGCATCTTTACAAATCTCTTTAGGACCTGAGTATAATCTTTTATAGATCTACTTTCCGCAAGCTTCACATATTCTTTCAGTTGATCAAGAGTTGGATGACTCATCGTATAGTAATATTTGCTATTTAAAGGAATATAATATTATATTTTTATATAATTGAAAACAAGTAAAAAGACTCCCACTTACTTAAGCCTATAAATAGTAGCCTTTCCCTTACCTACCATTTCAATTAATCCCAAATCAATCAAGTGATTAAAATCTTGGTTACGAGTTGGCTTCGCCCTCTGCGTCAGAGTCGAATAAATCTTATCGGTAATAAAATCATTCTTCTCAATATAATCAAGAATCTGCTTATGATGCTCCTTCAAAATTGTTTTCGGAGTAATACTTTTTTTCGCAAGTATCTTAGAAACACGCAGTAGTTCATCAATAATTCCATCCGTGAAGTATTCAAGCCAAGAAGTAAAATCAATCTGATCACAAATATCGTAGTAATTCCCCTTCACTCCAACCTTCTCAAAGTACTTTGAAACATTCTGATTATAATAATTTTCAAAACTAAAAAGATTGAATATATTGAGCCCCATAGCACGAAGTAAAATCTTAGTAGTAAGACGTACGGTACGACCATTACCATCTACAAAAGGATGAACAACAACAAATTGCTTATGAAAAATACCAGCAAGAATTAAAGGATCGGTGTACCCTTTATTCTTATCAAGAAAAACAAATAAGTCTTTCATTAAAGCATTAACATCCTGATGATCAGGTGGCCAATATATCGTTTTTCTTATCAGAGGATCATTTACAAAAACTGGTTCTTTTCGAATTTTCCCACATCGAGAATCAGACATTAAATCTTTTACAACAAACTTATGAATATCTAAAATTAAGCTAAGGTCAAACTGAACATCCTTTTTTTTCGCAAAACTATCGAGCCAAGTTAAAGCTTTGTTATAATTCAAAACCTCACGCTCACTATCACGAATATGCTTCGGATTAGATTTTAAAAGAGTCTTCACATCCGTTAAAGGTAAAGGATTCCCCTCAATACTTGTTGAGGCATGTGCTGAAATTTCATGAGCTCGTTGAATCAAGTCCATCAAAACAACTTTTGAGAAATTCCTATTATTCAAATCATATATAAGAGTTGCAATACTCTTGATATTAGCAAGAATCTTCGCTGAAATTTGATACTTTGGATTAAACATAATTTAGAATAAATACAGTCATATTATAGACGATTAATAGACGATTGCACAAGTGCAAACAGTTCGGATATCATCTACCATGCCGAGCCACATATTTTTTTGGCTTGTTTAAAGCGTTTAATCAAAGCTAAGAAGAGGAAGCCATCTCCATTCTTTAATATAATCAATTTTATCATACAAATTAACTAGCTTTTGTTTAAAAAAACCAAGATCATTCATCTTACCATTTTCATCAACTTTAATTCGCAAACTATAAGTTTTAGAAGATTCTCCATAACCAACATATTTCTTACCAACAATATACACGCCACCGTCATCAGCTGGAACAAGCTTAACGCCTCCTTCATCCCACATTCCACCATACTCTTCAGCAGATTTCACATTTTGATAATTGTATGTATGGCATAGGAATTATTATTTTTATAATGAAAAATCATTCCACTCCAAATTTACACTATTACATTTAAAATAAAAACAATGAAATGAAAGGGAGCCTGTAAAGATATTTTTTACCACCAAATACGCAACCTGGCTAGTTTAATGGGTGCGTGCAAGGAGGCTTGTACAAGCCATTATTTTGCTATTTACTTTTAATAAAAAATGAAGATAATTTGCGTATAATTCTTGAATAAAAAAATATGAATACAAATGCTTGCGAATGCGGTTACAACTGCTCACACTGCCCTGAGTGCAAAATGCCTGAATGCGAATGTGAGTGTTTTGGTGGACTAATTGATGACGATGAAGATTTCAACGATGCGCAAATTGATATCGACATGGATATGGATGAAGATGATATGGATGACGAGCAATAAAGAATTGCTTTATTTCTGGAGGATTTTTGATATGATAACCAGAGGTAAAATATAAATAAAAAAACTATGGAAGCTTTTCTATCTTCATTGATCGGACCAATTTACTTGGTGTTCGGATTTTCTATTTTGTTTCATCACAAATCGTGGATGAAACTTATTAAAGATTTTAAAAGTTATCATTTCGGACTATTTACGCTAAGTTTTGTAATGGTAACATTTGGACTGTTGCTTGTTCGCACATATAACGTATGGGAATGGAATCCTTTTGTGATTATAACTCTTACAGGTTGGGGAATGCTCCTAAAAGGATTATTCTTCTTTTTTGCTCCGGGTAAATGGATTCAATCAGTTCTAAAACTTGCACAGGCTAAATACGTACGCTTTGGCGGACTTATCCATTTAGCGTTAGGTGTAACTCTATGCTACTACGGTTACTTCGCATAAGAAGAAACTTACTTTACAAAGATTTAACCATATAAGTTCCTTCCAAGGAATATCCAAGTTTTTTGTAATACTCTCGTGTACCAATCGCTGCTATAACTGCTATTTTTTGGAAATTATTTTCTTTGGCGATCTCTTCAGCGCGCTGCATAAGCCGACGACCATAACCTAAATGTTGAGTGTTAGAATCTGCAGACCCCGTATTGGATAAACTTTTTTGCTGCCCATAAACATGAAGTTCACGCACAATTGCCGAGCTTTTTAATTCCGGGAAAACTTTTGCTAATTCCGGATCAAGACCGTTTGTAAGGAGGCGGAGCCGCAAAAGTCCAATCAGCTTATCTTCTTTTGTATCTTCAAAACTTAAAAAATATTCCTTGCCCTCATTTGCATCATAATTACGTTCTACTAATCCTATATTCTCAAATTTAAATTTATCATCTTTAATTTCACGACAACGAACACAGCGGCATGAAATGCCGCGATTTTGCATGATCTGCCTTACATTAAGTAGTTTTGAGCCACTAAGTACTAACTCAGATGGGAAATCTCTAAGAAGACGAATAATTCTACAATATTCCGGAACTTCTTTTTTAATTTCAGTAAGTATTTTTATCAATTCTTCATCAGAATATGGAGAATATATAGATGAATCTTTTTTATACATGCCTTCAAGTTCAGTGTAAGGAAGCACCATGCATGGATAAATTTTGATATAATCAGGATTCAAAATTCCTTTTGAAAAAAGATCACGCACAGTTTGTAAATCAGATTCAACAGTAGATGCCGGAAGATTTGGCATAATATGATGGCAGATTTTAAGACCTACGTCACGACAAAGCTTGGTTGCTCGCACGGACTCTTCGAGTCCGTGCCCACGCTTATTAAACTCATTCACTTTGTCATCAGTTGTTTGAATTCCAAGTTCTATCCCGGTTACACCAAACCTACGGAGTTTCGTCAACTCATCTATTGTTATCCAATCAGGTCGTGTTTCAACGAAGAGCCCGACACAACGTGAAACTGCCGTTTCATTTTGTTTTATCAATTCTTCCAAAGTGATATTTTTTAGCCTTTCTTCAACTTCAGCGAAATCCAACATATCTCCCCTCCCTTCATTTAATGCAAAATAAATTCCTTTTACAAAATCCTCCTGATAATCATGTGGGTAAGATGACCAAGTGCCACCAGCGGTGCGCACATCTATCTTGGTAACATCATGCCCTTGCGAATAAAGCCCATTGAGCCTCGCCTTCACCTGCAAATACGAATTAAAATCATTGCGCACCGCCCTCATCATAGCCGGCTGCGTCGAAAAATAACTCTTTGGCATACCTGGCTGCGTCGGACAAAATATACACTCCCCTGGGCACCCATAATCTTTCATAAGCACCGTAATATTTGCGATACCGGAAAGTGTACGCACTTTTCTTTTTATAATAACAGAAAGTACGATCTCAGATGGCTCTATACGAGAATCTTCGATCATATCACGATAGGCTTGGACCAATTCAATGTTTCTTGGGACTTGACCTTGAAATTTCTTAGTCACCTGATTGCGAATTTTTTCAAATACACGCTCACTCAACATTGCCTCATCCATCTCTTCAACAAAGCCATAAAGCGCCTTGATTACCGCTTCACACAGCGAAGTATTACCTGTACGTACTTTATAGACACTCGATTCTTCCTTCTCAAAAAGATGAGCATGCTTATCATTCATAAATTCATTAATTAAGTCGGGTATGGAAAATATCAAAAATACCTTCAGAAAGCCATGCGAAATGTGTTATAATACTATGAATACATTTAAACAAATAAAAAAATGCATAGACGAACACCCGTCGCCTTCGCACTTGTAAACATAGTTGTTATACAAACAATGGGAACAATATTATTCCATCACCTTGAAAACTGGCATTATATTGACTCGTTCTACTACACAGGAATGATCATCACAACTATCGGGACTTCAGAGCCGGTACCTGAAAATAGCATTACAAAAATTCTAGCCGTAATATTTGCGTTTTATGCGATCACACTGTTTTTATATTGTTTAGGTGTTATGAGACCAAGGTTAGATGAATTTCTGACAAATCTTTTCGATAAAATTATCTTTTGGAAAAAAATAGTATAATATAGAGGTATGGAAAAAGCCTCTACGAATAAATCAAATTACAATAAAAAACGTACAACTGCACTTACTTCAGTTATAGCCGCTTCTTTTTTGGCAATATTAAAAATGGGATTCGGTATCACGACAGGGTCCCTCGTTATACTTGCTTCAAGTATTGATTCAATATTAGACATAGTTGCCTCAACATTTAATTATATCTCAATAAAAGAAAGTGCAAAACCACCGGATGAAGAACATAGATACGGCCATGGTAAAGTAGAGAGCCTAGCCGCTCTATTCCAATCCATAGTTATCTTCGGCTCAGCGCTGTTTATAATCTATAAAGGCATATTAAGCATCACAAATGGTTCTCATATAGATCATCTAAGCGATGGTATAGTTGTAATGGTATTTTCAACGATCGTAAGTATCGCACTAACTTACAGACTCAGAAAAGTAGGACGAGAACTTAATTCAGAGGTTCTGAAGACAGATGCACTACATTATGCAACAGACATATATCAAAATATCGGAGTACTCATCACTATCACACTTATATATTTAACCGGAATCCAAATATTTGACCCAATCGTCGCATTTATAATTGGAGCATATATTATCAAGCAAGTATGGGATATTTTTATAAGTGCCATAAACTGCCTCATGGATCATGAACTGCCACATGAAACCAAAGCAAAATTAAAAAAAATCATACTTTCACATCCAAAAACTACGGATTTTCACAATCTCCGCACACGCAAAGCCGGCTCTACAATATTCATGGATTTTCACCTGGAACTCCCGCATGACATAAAATTAATCGAAGCTAACAGCATAGCACATGAAGTTGAACACATGATTCAAGAAGAATTCCCACACGCCGAAGTCCTAATCCACCCGGACCCATATGACGATTCAAAACAGGATGAAAAAAGAAGAAATAAGATTTATGGTAGATAAAGGATTATTCAACTCTATACGCTTCTTCCAATGGAACTTTTAAATGCATTCTACCTTGCTGTGCAAACGACCTAGCTAAATCATGAGTAGCGAGCACTAAATCTCGATCTCCGGAAACTAAGGGGACTTGATTTTGAGATTGCCATTCTCGAAGAACCTCAGGTTTTTTGACGGTTAACCATACAAGGGCAGAAAAGAATTTACTTAATTGAGCACACAATTGCCATAATTCTTGGTCTTTGCGATGTAAATTCAACCCCTCCATCGCTTCAAAACTTATCTCAAATGGCTCAACTAATTCATGTGGAACATACATATTACTACTATCCCTCCATAAACTGGTTGTATCAATTTCAGGATTAGTACCAAGCAAATATTCACCATAATCATGTGGGGTTTTATGATGGAAATTCATCATTCCATTCGGAATAGCATTACGCGATAATGTTTGTAAATAATTCTCAACAACAGGCATATATTGACCGTCAACCCTTTCCACAAGATCAACTGGGAAATGCAAACCTTGATTCTTCGGATGCAATAAAGTAGCAAGCACAAACATTATCTCTTCCAAAGTACCGGCGCCACCAGGATGAACCCTCAAACGATGGCAAACTCTAAGAAATGTCTCCATCCTTTTTTCTATATCAGGCAAAGTCAAAAGATGCGTAATAAATTTATTTGGAGCTTCAGCCGCAAGAATAGCAAGTTCAGTTATACCAATCATTGGGACATCATGATTACCTTGTCCTTCATAAATAGAAGCGGCTCCTTCAAATGGAGCTTCCATCATACCTGATCCGGAACCGGTAACCATTCTACCTCCAAGTTGTGCATCAATCGCACCGATCTGCCGTGCAAAATCATATTCGGTCTGGGGTACTTTGTGGCCACCGAATACTGTTGTAACCATATGTGCATTTGAGAATCCAAGTATACCGGACCTCCTAGCCCCTCTGTGTAATGAACGTTCACGTCCCCTACTATTAATGAAATCACCGGATGTTATTGGCGCAGCTATATCATTCATTAACATACTCAAAAGACGCGTAGTTCTACTTGTTCCATTGTGTGCAAATACCCATTCCGGAACATGATGTAATACAAGTTCAGGACCATGACCATTTAGTTCAAATTCAACAGACATCCCATCCAACCTCTCCTGTAAACGATCTATATCATCATCTACTTCATCACATGTCGCAATAACAGCCGCAACCAAATTTCTAACGCGAGTTGCATCTTTTGACATCAAATCACTAACATTTGCACGTAAAGCACTAGAACGAGAAATGCGATCGTCACCATCAAGTCTCAATATACTAGGGTCTAAAGATATTTTTTTCGAAATAATTTCTGACATATTATTAATGAAAACTTAATTCAAGAATAAAACATACAGAAATTTACGTTTATGTAAATACTTAGATTTTAATTTTAATTTTTGCACTTTTTGAAAAAACAACGTATGATTGGTAACAATCTAGCTTCTAAACCTAAAAATTATGTTTGAACTCTCACTGATACTCGGCGTATTGATGTTAACAATATCGCTGGCAGTTTTACTTGATACAAAAAGAATGCAAAAACTTCTTAAAGAATTACTTGATAGTCCAAGTGATTTCTTTGTATTAGGACTACTTAACATAGTATTCGGACTTATTATGTTAGTGCAAAATCATGTTCTTAGTTTAAGCTTTCAAGGACTATTCGCACTACTTGGTTGGCTTATCACTTTACGTGGACTACTTATGACATGGTTCACAGACGAGCTTACTGCTTTCGGGAAAAAGAAAGTAAAACAAAATGGATTTGTAATGTTCGCAGGATTTGTACACTTGATACTTGGTGGTGGACTTCTCTACTTCGTATGGACTATGGTTTAGTTACCGGTTGAGAAATTCGGCAACAATTCAATGAAAACTTTTGAGAGCACCTCGCTCGACCGCAATAAGTGGTCGAGATAGAGGTGCTCTTCTTCTGTATGATCTAATTTACTATCTCCAGGTCCGTAAGTTAAAATTGGCACCTCTGAGAAGTAAGCGCCGAGGACATTCATGTCCGAGGTACCGGTCTTATAACTAAATCGAGGCTGAATATCATATTCACGCATAGAACGTAAAAATGCCTTAACTAAAATAGTGTTTTTTGGCGAAACAACAGTTGGATCAAATACTTTCGTATAAAGAGTGATTTTTAGTTTTTCCTCAACAAATTGAGGCTCAACTGCATGAGTAATAGCAAGAGCCTTCACCTCATCAATAGCATTTTGCAAAACTTCTTCGTATTCCTTCACATCAAAATCCGGCCCACCTCTAAGTGCAAGCTTCATAACACCAATATCAGAGTCTTCATCCTGAACATTATCATTCTGAGTTTCAATAGAGCGAATATGCAATTGGAAAGAATCAAAAACCCCTTTATCTTTATTGAACTCATTCACACGATCATTCAATTTATTGTAAATATAAATCAACATCTCAGCAGCCCCCATATTCCCATGGGCGGTATGTGTACGAGGTGCATCAACCTTAACTTCACAAACCCACCTACCCTTATAACCAATAGTCATCTTCCGATAATCACTCGGCTCACCAATTACAATTGCACGTAATTTATCTTTTTCTAAAAATCCATTCGTACTAACATGGTGCGCCCCTTTTGAAGTAGTAATTTCTTCTTCGACCGCACCAATAATTATAATTTTATACTGTTCTTCAATAAAAACTTTTGAATTATATTCTTCAAGTTCCGCCTTCGCCTTAAGAGCAGACAATATGAAATTTGAAAAAGGCCCCTTCGCATCTACGGATCCCCTTCCCCAAAAAATACCATCATCATCAACAAATTTCACAGGCAACTCACCATTTACAGTATCAATATGCCCAAGACAAACAATGTGATTCGGTGCATTCTCCGGTCCAATTTCACCAATTGCATTATAAACTTCATCAGAAAAAGATCTATCAAAACCAAACTCAAGCATTTTTTCAACCAACCATTTACTAACTTCCATCTCACTACCTGATGGAGAATAATGATTTACAAATTCAAGAAAAAACTCTTTTAAATCCCCTATATTTTCTACAATATTTGTCATTCAAAAAAAATTAAGCATTCAAAACTTTTCGCACTTTACTAAGTGCCTCATCAATCTCTTCTTTGCTAACATTAAATGGTGGGAGAAATCTCATAGTCAGTGACCCACATGCAAGCACAAGCAAACCTTCTTCCTCCTGAAGCTGACGCAAGTATCCAACAACTCGCTCTTTTAATTCGATAGCAAGAATAAGTCCACGCCCTCGAACTTCACGAATTTTATCACACTCTAAAGCTAATTTCTCAAGTTCACCTTTGAAATACGCACCCATCTCCGTGACATTATTCAGAATTTCCTCCTCTTCAAAAATATTCAGGACTTCAAGACCGATGCGCGATGCAAGTGGCCCTGCCCCATATGTTGATCCATGAAATTTATCCGGAATCTTTTCAGCAAATTCTTTTTTAACAATTGTCGCACTAATAGGGAATCCGGTACCAAGAGCTTTTGCAAGACAAACCATATCTGGAACAACCCCAAAATGTTCAAAGCAAAAGAATTCGCCGGTTCTTCCACATCCTGTCTGAACTTCATCAAATATCAAGATTGCACCATATTCATCACATAACTCACGCACTTTTACAAAATATTCAACCGAGGCTTCAATCACACCGGATTCACCTTGAATAGGCTCGAGAATAACTGCTGCCAAATCTTTACCTCTTTCTTTAAAAATCGCTTCCATAGATTCAACGTCACCATAAGATATCATATGAAAATCAGGAATAAGTGGCTCTGCCGGCTGCTGATATTTCTTCGTACCACATGCGGAGAGCGCCCCCATAGTTCGTCCATGAAATGCATTTTTAGTATAAACAATGCCACTTTTTCCAGTGACACCCTTCGCGAATTTAAGTGCTGCTTCAGTTGCTTCAGTACCCGAATTCAAAAGTGAAACCTGAGATTCCCCTCCTCCGGCATTCTCAAAATACATAGCTAACCTCTCACAAAGCTGTGCACGAAGCGGAGAGTAATAACTCGTATTACAAGCAATTATTTCACCACCTTGCTCAGCCATAACTTTAGCAATTCGAGCATGCGCATGCCCAAGGGCGGCAATTCCAAGTGAAGTCGTAAAATCTAGATATTTCTTTCCTTTATCATCAAACACATAAGAACCATCCCCACGTACAAGCATCAATTCGCCACGTTTCGCATAAGTCGCAAGAAAATATTTTTCTTCAATTTGTCTGTAATCCATATTCATAATTTATCTTCCAAGTGAACTTAATATATCTCTTTTGTGTTCCTCCTCTTGAATTAAAATATCTTCAAGAATTCCACGAACACCATATTCTTTTAACTCTTCTGCCATTGCAATCAAATTCTTATAAATCGAAATAGCATTTTCTTCTCCCCAAAGATCTTGTTCAAGCATTATTTTCGCATCTTCAGAAACTTCTCTTTTTTCCACATCAATACTCGGCACTCCTCCAAGATCAGAAATAGCATTCGAAACCATAACCGCATGCGCCATTTCTTCATTTGAATGTATTATAAGTTCTTTTGAAATAGCATCATACTCAGGGCCGGTAATAACAGATGCATGTTGAACATACTGCACAGCCGCTGCGTACTCCCACTCAAGAGCAACATTTAGTTCTTCAATAAATTGTTCCTTTGTAACTGACATATTAAGTTGGTTTAAAAATTAACTTTATTTTGTAAATATTGTCCCCTCACCTTCCAAAGCCTTTTTAATAGGCTCATCTACTCTCATATCTGCAAACACAACTTTCTTGACTCCATATTCTATCGCCTCGCGAGCCCCAAGCACTTTTCTCTTCATCCGACGTTTCGCCCAAGATTCAAGAGCCTCATCTATTTGATCATACCTTACTTCAGAAATAAAAGAATCTTCATTTGGAAAATCAGTATAAAGCCCACGAGTGTTTGATAGATAAAGTAAAACTTCCGCTTCATATGTTTTTGCAAGTAACGCAGCAACCGAATCATTGTCAGAATTACAAGCTTGTGGCAATTCATCGTCCGAACCAAAACTCAAAAACGGTAACGAAAGAACCGGCACATACCCTCCACTCATTACAAGATCCAAAAGCTCTTTATTGATTTCAGAAACACGACCGGACAAATCATCCCTCACCATAACAACTTTTTCGCGATCATCCTCATCTACAACTTTTGACCGAATAGCATTTTTCCGCTCCCCTCGAAAAAGTCTGCCATCAAGGCCGGAAAGCCCAACTGCATTACACCCGAGCTGTTGCAATCTCTCAACAATTCGTGAATTCATAAAACCGGGATATGACATCATAAAAATATCTATCGCATCACTATCGGTTCGCACACTTTCTATACCGGTCGGCGATGTAACATGTTTCACAGGCTTACCAAGGTCAACTGCAAGTTGATCTCGAAAATTTGAAGCCCCATGTAATAAAATCTTCGGCCCGCTATAAGCTGCAAAATCTTTTAGCACATTTTCGATCTCTCCTTGTGACGGCCCACCGACCTTAACTATAAGCATAGTTATTTGATTAAATCGCCAAAGCACTATACAAAAAGCCGTGTTGAAAATCCACCAAAAACTTGTTACCCTGTGGGAGGATCTAACTTACGCTTATGGAGTTCCCAATAATCACAAAACATAGAATCCATTTACAAGATTTTGAAAAAATAAACGCCTGTTTTGAATTTACAAAAAAACACCTCTCAGACATTAATCGTAGAAGTGGTGAATCTTATGCAGAGCACTGCTCAGAAGTCGCACAAACTCTACAAGAGGCAATTTATGATCCATCACTAATTTGCGTAGCATTATTACATGACTTACTCGTACATCCATTTGGAGAAACAATAATGAAAGAAGCACCACTTACTGAAAAAGAAAAAAATCTAGTAAGAAAAATGCACATACTTCGTAGACTGCATATAGACTCAAACACAGAGGACTTAGAACAGTTTTTCGACGCATTTACAAATGATGGGGAAATCTTAGTATTAAGAATGGCGCACAGATTGAATGATGTAAGGCAGCTTGAAAATTTCGAAAAAGACCTACAGCTACAAATCGCAACTGAAACACTTCATATGTATACAGCGATAGCCGGAAGACTCAGTATGCACACATGGAGACATGAAATGGAAGATGTATGTTTTTTCAAAGTATATCCGACAATAGCAGATGAGGTCTCAAAAAAGTTTGAAGCTTACAAGGAAATAGACGAAATATGCATGTACCAAACACAAGCACTTTTAGAAAGAAAATTAAAAGAAAAAAACATTCAATGTGAAATTGATAACAGAGTCAAAACATATTATTCAACGTATAGAAAAATGATATTTAAGAATAGGCAATTTGATAAACTTACAGACAGATTGGCGATTAGAATAATTACAGAAACACTCGAAGATTGCTATAAGGTCCTTGGAATAGTACATCAAATTTTCAACCCGATTCCTGGGAAATTAAAAGACTATATTGGCGCTCCAAAAATAAATGGGTATCAATCTATTCACACTGTCATTTACCCACTCAAGGGTGTGACAGAAGAGCCAATAGAAATACAAATCAGATCAAAAAACATGCATCGTATTTGTGAATATGGTACTGCGGCTCATGAAAACTACAAAAATTACACTTATCAGCTAAAAACGAATACGTCACAAATTGATCTATTACGAGAATTACAAAATTTAAAAGAAGGCGTCAAATCACCCAAGCAATTTGAGAATGCATTAAGAGAATATTTCCATAATGATCATATTGCAGTATTTGATGGAGAAAATAATTTATATCATATAAAAAACACCTCAACTGCAGCGGATTTCATAAAAACGGTACATAAACGTAATCATACAAGTACAAAAGAATTAAGAATAAATGGCAAAAAATCCGAAGTCACAATTGAACTCAAAGATGGAGATATAGTCGAAGCAAAATTCTAAACCGGATGTAAGCCACAGAACTCAAGACTCATGTCCTCAGGAAATCCACACATAAGATTCATACATTGTACGGCTTGACCGCTCGCCCCTTTCATCATGTTATCGATAGCTCCTATCATCACAAGGTGCTGCCCATCAGTATCAAGCTCAAATCCTATATCACAAAAATTTGTACCTGCGAGAAGTTTTGGTTCCGGATATCGGAAGATTCCCTGCTTATCTTTTACTAAACGGATAAATCTTTCATTTCCATAGGCTTCTCGATAAATTTTCCAAATATCAATTTCTTGCATTTTTTCTTTTAATTTCAAATGAGCCGTGACAAGAATTCCTCGAACAAGA
Organism: Candidatus Peregrinibacteria bacterium; assembly: GCA_030700255.1. Lineage (NCBI taxonomy): Bacteria > Candidatus Peregrinibacteriota > Candidatus Peregrinibacteria bacterium. The sequence goes on from JAUYJN010000015.1 coordinate 36,802, forward strand.
GTTACTGAAGTTGCGGAAAAATTCACAGTCAAATCTTGACCAGCGACATCCGAAAGCTCTTGCTCCATCTCAGCAATGTGCCGATGCCCGGTTGGTTGATAGGACCTGAGACATTGAAATCTCTCAGCATAATGTGAACCGGGTGTAACTTTTGTTCCAGCTTGAGAAGCCCCACATTTAGCATCAACATGAAATTCAGACTCAACTACGCCTGCTTTGAAAAGTGGATACAAAGTCAAAATAGTAGTCGTAGCATTGCAACCACAAGCTGCAACATATTTGGCCTTGCGAATCGCTTCGCGATGGAGCTCGGGTATACCATACACGAATTCTTTTAGGAGGTCCGCACGAGGGTGCGGAGTGCCATACCATTTTTCATAATCAGCAGAAGTTTTTAGACGAAAATCAGCAGACAAATCAATAATTTTATCGGCTTTATCCAAAAATTCTCCGATCTTGTGCATCGAAGTGCCATGCGGCAAACAAAGAAACATCACGTCGCTGTGAGGTAAATCTGCAATAGAAGAAAATTTCAAATCAGTAACATTCCTCAGATTAGGATGCTCGCTTTTGACTGGTTTGCCGGCGAGTCTTTCAGACGTCGCCGCCACTATCTCCACCTCTGGATGAAACAACAATAAACGCAATAATTCTCCTCCAGTGTACCCACTCGCCCCAACTATCGAAACTTTTATAGCCATTTCTAAAATTTAAAAACTAAACCTTACACTCTCCATTTCCACAATGCGCATAACACGCATCCCAGTGTAATTTTTCTTCACCTCTTCCAACCGCGATAACATAGTCCGCCATCAAACCTGGAATATCAACTCCAGATGTCTCAATAGAATTTTTAAACTCCATAGTATAATTCACTTCATTGATCGAGAATGTTCCGTCCTTCATTTCAAAAACGTCTATAGCAAGCATACCTCCACCACAAGCTTTCGCCGCACGCACACATATATCATCAAGCTCAGGAGTAATTTCACATTTTGAGGCCTTACCACCACGCGCAGTATTTGTGATCCAATGCTCACTATCACGATATATAGCTGCAATAGTTTTATCTCCAATTACAAAGGCACGAATATCACGACCACCTATCTTATCTATATATTCTTGAATATAAAAAGTTGAATGATGATAACTACCAAGAACTTCTTTGTGTTCAAGAATAGCTTCTGCAGCATCACGGTCATTTATCTTTGAAATCAATCTACCCCATGAGCCGACGCAAGGCTTGAGAACTACAGGGTAACCCATTTCTTCAATAGCCTTAAGGGCTGACTCTGCAGTAAATGCGACCCTCACTTGAGGCGTCGGCACACCTGCCTTATACAAGGCTACCGAATTCTTCATCTTATCTCCACAAATATTCGCAGCTTCATAAGAGTTTACAGTCTTGATCCCATGTGCATTCAGCACATCCAAAATATAAAGAGCTCGTGAATGATTGATACATCTTTCAACGACAACATCATAATCCTTAAGTCGGGTCAAAACATCAGTCACATTAAGTATAAGTTCACGATCATCTATTCTATCAACTACTACCCCTCGCTTCTCAAACGCTTCAAGAAGATATTTTTCATCCAAACGAATTCGAGACAAGATCATTGCAACTTTTGGTTTTTGAGTCATATATATCAAGTTAAATTTTTATTATTACTCATTAACGTACTATTGGCATCAACAACAAACTTTCACTCAACAGCTTACGCAAGAAGCTCCATCTCGCTTCGCGAGATTCCGCTTATTCACCCCAATCTTCATCAGCTTCAGGTGCAAGCTCCAAAGTAGCTTCCATGCCATCGACTTTACGAACCTCTAATTCACATCCACAGTCCTCACATATAACAATCTCACCTGCCTCAGTTCCTGCTGCTAGAGTAAATTCTGCCGCACATTCTGTACAAGTTGCTTTTATATCATTCATGTTAAATAAATTAATAATTAAATTCTAGAGCGCCGGCAGTATAACCAAAAACAAGAGTTATTGTAAATACATATCCAAAAACATATAATCTTCGAGATTTACAATCTAAAACAATAACATGTTAAAAAAATCCCTCATATCGCTATTCACAATAATAGCAATTATTGCACAGGCTGGAATTACATATGCAAACCCAAATGCAATGACTCCACTTCAAGTACTACCACAAAATTTAGATATGGTATTGAACCTGGATTTAAAACAATCACCGGAAATCACAAATACATTTAAACAATTCACATCTAACGAAAATGAATCAATCAAAGAGCTAATAGATATTGGTAAACGCAATGAAATAATAGCTGGATTCAGAGGTGTAGATAAAAATAATGAAATACGAGATATGTTTATGTCTGTAAAAGTGTCAAATGGACAATTTAAAACAATTACTAATTCTTACGGTTCATCAAGTGGGCTGGAAGCACTTGGGGAAATAGTAGATTACAAATGTACAAAAACAAAAGACGTATGTTTTGCAAAACTTGGAACATACTTTTACCTAACAAACAGAGCCTCAAATATGGATGAGCTCGTAATGAATTTCACAAAAGGAGAACGAGACGTACTAAATCAAAACAAGGAATATATGAATTCACAAAACCTAAAGGTTTTCGGCTCATATATTAGCGCATATTTAGATTTCAAATGGATAAACAAAGAAATACTAAAAGCATTTGAAAACCCATACAGAAGTGAACTAAGCGACCTGGTTACTAACATGGTTAAAAGCCTAAACTATGAAGGATTTAGCATGTCAACAAATGATATAAGAACATCTGGACGACTATACATTGAGCACAATAACATGATGAAAAATTTATCATTTGCTTATTCAGACTTCATGTTTAACCCGGATCTTTACAATTATGTGGATGCTAAAAATATGATTTTTTATACAGAATCAAGCAACCTTGCAAAAAGAATGAGTATTTTAAATAACGCTATAGACGATGAATTCGGAGATGAGATGAAAGAAGTACTAAGATTGTTTGAAATAATGGATACAAATATGGCATTCTCAACAAGATATGTAGAAGGTGACTTAGTGCCACGCATCACGCTAATGGCAGAACTCAAAAGGAACAATAAAAATAAAGCAAAAGATGTACTTGAAAACCTAATAGGGCAAATAAAAGAAACTACCAAAGCTCAGGATGACTGGTACAAAGAAATGGGGATGGAAAATCCAAATCAAGTAGAAATTAGAACAATTAAAAGCGACCTATACGAAATAACCATAAGTTTAGATGATGACTCGGTGCTCGCTCTTGGAGTAGATGATATTACAATTAAGTTTGGAATAAATGAAAGTGGGATCCTAATCGCTTCAAACGATGAAACAGCGGGAATAATACACAACAATGCTAGAACAAATTTCCTAAAAAATGTTAAAGGCCCAATCAATAGCGTAGGTACTGCATTTATCGATTTCAAATCTTTAAGTAGCTATATCGATAAACTAGAAAATAAATACCCTACAATAGGTTCTGAAGAGCAAACAATTAATACTTTAAATAAATTAGACTTTATGAGTATTCATGCATATGCAGGACTAAACTGGCTAAAAGTAGACTTTAATATTACTTATGAATGGGGCGACACTCTTGAATCGCTTTTAAAAGGCTTAGAAAGTGGGTTATTTCTGCCTGAATAGTTAATATTGACTTAATATTAGCACTTCAATATACTTCCAGCACTTTATGGGGCGGGCGCAAGCTAATCTCTCAAATATATTTAAAAAAACTGAAGGACAATGACAAATAAATCGAGTTCAAAACAACACTGTTTAATAGGTAATATAAGACCTAAAAGCAAGCTCAGGAAAAGAGCAAACAAAGAAAATAATAACGCACGCAAAGCGATAATAATGGCTGAACGAGCAGCTGCCCAAAAGTCAGCTTAACAAACCCATTCAAAACATCTATTTTCTATATGGCACTTAAAAACCGTGACCATGATTTTTAGAAGAAAAAAAACAACCAAATCAAAATATACAAGTTATTCAAGCTATACCAGGGGGAGTGATGGACGCAAGTTTAATCCAAAGAAGGCGGGGAGCCTTGGCGGTGCCATAGTTTCAAAAAATATAAAGATAATATTTAAAATATTTATTATTTTATTTTTAATAGTTGTTGTGTTTTTTGGCGGTTATTACGTATTTTTCTCTGGAAGTATGATAGTCAAAGAAACCGCTTTATTTGAAAACGATATCCGTATTGATCATGACATAATCTTAAGTGAAATAAATTCTCATAAAGGAGGGTCTTTATTGGGTATCAACAAAATGGATTTGACAACCGAATTGAAGGCGAAATACCCGGAAATAGAATCAGTGAAAATAAAAAAGAAAATGCCCGATAAACTTTATGTTTACATCTCAAAATATCCTGCGGCGGCAAACCTAATAGTCAAAGTAGATGAAGTACAAAGGAAATATATAATAAATACAGAAGGGAGTATCATGAAGGCCGATGCGGAAGACAATACGCTACCATACATAACGATGACACGAGACAAAGCTTACAACTCAAAAGAGCAGATATTTACACCAGGGCAACTTGATAAAATACTAAAAGCTGAAAAACTTTTTGAACAAAAGTTCGGTATGCAAGTTATAGACGTTATATACTTAGAAAAAGCTCGAGAATTTCATCTAAAAACTGAGAAAAACTTTGATGTATGGCTAAGTCTTGAGATAGATTACAAATCACAATTATCAAAATTAAAGGCTGCAGAGCAAAAATTAAATATAAATACGGAGGTCTTGGAATATATAGATCTTAGGATTTCCGGCAATAATGGTGAAAAAGTCATTTTCAAAAGAAGATAAAAATGATAGCCTAACGATGTAACCATCTAACCTATTACTCATGATTTGGTCTCTGATTGGAATACTTTTAGGAATTATCATAGGGTTGAGCATGGATATCGACATCCCTATTGAACTCACAAGATATACAGCGGTTATTATTATAGGTATGCTAGATGCTCTTTTTGGGGCTATCCGTGCAGAATTCACCAAAGACGACTATGATCCGCTTATTTTCCTTACAGGTCTGTTTTTTAACACCGTGCTAGCAGTAGGTATTACATATCTGGGAGACAGACTTGGACTTGATCTATATCTTGCTGCAACTGTTGTATTTACGTTCAGAATCTTCTCAAATGTTGGAATAGTTAGAAGAGTTATGATTGAAAAGTGGATAAGTGAAAAAACTGTAAAGACAAACAAAAAGTAAAAACAACTTAAAAAGGCTTGTTAAAAACCAAAACATTGTGCTTAAATGCTTTCCCTGGTATAATTACACGGAAATAAAACACAAATTAACCTCTCAAAGAAAACAAAAATGGAAAACTCAAAAGACACAATAGCTCTATTGAAAGAGATGTTGGACTCAGCAGAGAGTAGTCTTAAATCCGCTCGTAGCCTACTTATTGAGCTTGCCGGTGGTAAAATTGAAAGTACAAAAGACTATGCAAGTTTCGCAGCCTCTATGTCTGAAAGTAGTACAGAAGAAGGTACGATAATAGAAGGTGTATTCAATGGTGAACAAATGATCGGACCAAATGAAAAAATGTACCCGGTACCTGCTAATTATGCATCAAAATCGAAACTTATAGAGGGAGATGTTCTAAAATTAACTATAAAAGACGATGGAAAGTTCTTATACAAACAAATCGGACCTATCCCACGTAAACATATCATAGGACAGTTAATCAACGATGATGGACAATACAAAGTTATAGTAGGTTCAAAAAGCTATAAAGTATTACTGGCATCTGTGACATATTTCAAAGCTACTATCAACGACCAGATCACACTTATCATACCGGAAGATGATAATTCAGAATGGGGCGCTATTGAAAATGTAATACCAAAAGCGTAGCATGCCAAAATTCTCCTGGAACAATTTGCCCCACCCAATTATTTGCCTCGCTCCGATGGCGGGTTATACAGATTCAGCGTATCGCCAACTCATCAAAATGATAGCCCCGGAGGTTATTTGTTTTACTGAATTTACAAATGTCAAAGGTCTCAAATATGGTTCCAAAAGAACGCTAGCTCAAGTTGGATTTAACCCGGAAATAGAACGACCAATAGTTGCCCAGATATTTGGAAAAGAACCTGATGATTTCGCAGGAGCGGCAAAAATGCTAGAAGAAATGGGAGTTGATGCAATAGATATAAATATGGGATGTCCTGCGAAAAAAGTTGTATCTTCGGATCACGGGTCTGCACTATTCAAAAACCCTAACTTGGCTGCACAAATAGTAGAAGCCACTGCAAAGGCGACATCTTTGCCGGTATCAATAAAAATGAGACTTGGAACCAAAGATAAGGATGCAAAATTTCTAATTGATTACTGTAAAGAAATGGAATCATGCGGAGCTGCTTTGATTACTATTCATGGCCGCACTGCAAAACAAATGTACACAGGAATAGCTGATTATGAATTAATTTATGAAGTAAAAAAGAATGTAAAAATCCCAGTAATAGGGAATGGTGACGTCGTTTCCGTAGAATCCGCAAAAGAAAAGCTAGGAAACCTGGACGGCCTCATGATCGGCCGTGGCACCATGGGCAACCCATGGCTTATGGCTGAGGTTTGGCATGCTTTTCATGACGACAAAAACTCCCCAGATTACACACCATATGTACCCCCACTCACTTTTTCCGAAAAGCTCCCATGGACACTCAAACACATGGAGCTCTCTGTCGAGACCAAAGGCGAAAAACGCGGAGTCATGGAAATGCGCAAATACCTTGCGATGAGCGTAAAAGACTTCCATGGAGCATCCGAATACCGCCAGCGCCTCGTCCGAATGGAGACTTATGACGAAGCAAAAAAACTCCTCCTCGAAATAAACGAACATTTCGGAGATTTGGAGACCAAAGTGGTTATGATGGACTAAAACTTAGTCCCCATCAATTCCATTCTTTTTCTATATCTTACTTCAAAAGGCTCTACCGGTTTTGGAATCCCATGCTTTTCATAAAATTCTAATTCTTGCTTTGAATAATTCAAATCACAGAAATCCGTAACAGTGCCCCATCTCACAGCCATATCTGCATCAAAAAGATCATATGCAATTGTGTCTTCGTATTTAAACGGACTTAAATTCATTGGGAAAAATCGCCCAAATTCACCAGAAATGCGCATTTTTTCAATCAACTCGGCAACTTTAATATCGTATTCTTCTTTAGAATATTCTTTATTAAAAATATGATATTTCTTACCGCGGAGCCCAATACAACCAAAACAATCCTGACAATTAATAGTTAAGTAACAATATCTCATGTTTGAGCTATGCCAGGTAAAAGCACAGTTATAAACATTTTGAGAATCAATTCCTGTGGCGATGCACTGATAACACATTTCAATTCGATCATTACACATATACGAATCAATGATATCTTTGCCCTTAGCATTTTGAAAACCATTGAAACAATCCCTCAGATCAAAACTTTCAAAAAGTCTCTCGCAATCCTTTGAATTTTTTAAATATTTACTTGAAGAAACATCTTCACAATTCTCAAGCCACTCTTCCTCAAGATTTTTACTTCCAACAATAGTATCTCTGAAATACTTTTTAAACTCTTCCATTGTTTCAAAATCCGAAAAATCAATTTTTGAAATAAACTCTTCGTACTGCTCCTTTGTATACTGTTGATTATAAATACAATATTGCTGATTGCGTAGCCCTGAGCACATAAACGAGTTCTGAGTATTCCTACAATCAAAAAGAAAATACGAATCTGTCGCCTGCTTACAGTTATAGCTATACCGCGTATTATAACAATTAAACATATATACACACTCATACAGAAGCTCTGATTCCATTGCAAAATAACAATCCACACAAGACTTACAATTATACATTCTCACAGAGTAATAAATATCCTCCCCAGTGATCGCATCAAAAACTATATATGAATTCTTAAGACCTTCGACATCATGACAATATTCAGCATTTTGTTGTTGAGTGGAAAGCAGAGTCACGACAGGAGCGATTTTTTGAAGATCAGCAAACTGCTCAAATACAGATTTTTGAGGATCAATTTCTATACCTGGAGACATCCAATCGTCTTTGTACCATTCATCATGAGAATAAATCGGACAAGTACTTTCTGGTGGATAAACTGAAATTATCGTTTTCCCAGATTTATTTGACTGCCGTTTATAAAACTTTTTATTCGGATACCAAGCCATAACCGCCCGAAGTCGCTCACGCGAATTTGGATTTTTGGCATATACATGGCCCATTCCCAGTTTTTCATACAGTTTTCTAGCGAATTCAGATACCATCTTATACAAGAGAAATTCTAATCAAGAGAATTGTAAAGCTATATTAAGTAATCAAGCAAGTAGAAGTAATTACGCATTCCTAAATTTTGAAGCCAATATGCTGATAACATAACAAAAAAACACATCAGTCAAAAATTTCTGCGCAGAAAATTTGGACAACTGTCGTGAAGTGGCGTTTAATCACCTTTGCGCATACTCGCTTCGCTATGATTGTGACACGCAAGTAGTTTTAACCAAGAAAACCAATCCCACGTCAAGCGCAAGCCCTCAAAATCTCCCAAAACAACTCATGAAATTACTTCTTACCCTTCAAATAAAGGGGATTTTCTGCTAATATATATAGATATTAATAAGTAAATCCACTCATGAGTGACCAAGTAAACAAAATTCTTAAGACGGCGGTTGAATATGGGGCTTCTGACGTGTTCATTTCCTGTGGTAGTAAGCCATCTTTACGTATTAATGGGGATTTGGTGATTATCGATCAACATGATGAAGTTGATGAGATGATATTCGAGGAATATTTGAACTTTTTGGCGACAGATAGCCAAAAAAATAAATTTGCAGAAACACGAGATTTGGATTTTTCAATACATATAGAAAATCTAGGACGATTTAGAGTAAATATGTTTGTCCAAAGAAAAGGCCCTTCAGCAGTACTTAGGCCAATTCCACATAACATAAAATCCATAGATGAGCTTAATCTACCAGAACAACTTAAGGATATAACCAAATTAGAAAGTGGACTTATATTGCTTACAGGGCCAACCGGTTCCGGTAAATCCACCACGCTAGCTGCAATGATAAATGAAATTAATACAGCAAATGCCAAACATATTATTACAATTGAAGATCCAATCGAATTTGTACATGACAACAAAATGTCAATTATAGAACAAAGGGAAGTTGGTACACATACAGATAGTTTTGGGACGGCGCTCCGCGCCGCCCTCCGCGAAGACCCGGATGTAATCCTAGTCGGAGAGATGCGAGACCTTGAAACGATCGCTATGGCGGTAACAGCTGCTGAAACAGGCCATCTGGTCTTCGGCACCCTGCATACAGCAGGGGCTCCTAATACAATTGACCGTATTATCGATGTATTCCCTCCGAATCAACAATCTCAGATCAAAACGCAACTTGCGATGAGTCTGAAAGCCGTGATCTGGCAAAAACTAATTCCAACGATCAATGGTAAGACTCGCATCCCCGCAATCGAAATAATGATGAATACAAATGCTATCGCAAACCTGATCCGCAAAGGATCGACTCATCAAATTTACTCATCAATGGAAACCGGAATGCGTGAAGGTATGCAGACAATGTCAACCGCACTGCGAACACTCGTCCAACAAGGCCACATCACGGAGAATCAAATGATGTACCACCTCGGTGAAATCATGGAAGACGAACCAAATAACCAACAGCAACAATAATGAAAAAATTATTTCTTACAATTTGGCTACTCACACTCTTAATCCTACAGCTAACAATGCCACTAACAGCATTTGCAGGGCCTGGTGATTCAGTCCCTGGAGAAGAAGACCTAGCATTGGATGAAGGAGAAACTTTTAATAGTGCTTTAGACTCTGAATCATACGGTGTAGATGATGAAGGCTCCATCAGTGGGCCCTCAGAACACAATGATGCAGATGCTGAACGACTAAGAAGAGAATCTTTAACAGGATCACAAATGTTCAACGAAGATTGCTACGGATATCCAAATGGGGATAGTACGGATTCTTCGGATTTTGCACTTAAGATAGATTGTATTCTAGATACAGACGAACAAGATCAATCTTATTTTAATTGGGGGTGGCGGACGGCTCCAATCGAAAAAGTAATCATCAAAGCTATAAATTATCTAATGGCAACTATCGGATCTGTCGCAATGTTACTTATAGTCATTGCAGGGCTTATGATGATAACTAGTCCGGCAGATGAAAACCAAAGATCAAAAGCTATAGAAATTTTACAATCATCAATTGTTTCCTTGGTGGTTGCCTTTTCTGCGTACATAATAGTAAATGCAGTTGAAGGACTATTTTATTAAAATATGAAAAAAACAATTAAAAAAATCGGATTACTGGGACTGTTCTATACTCTAAGTTGTATACAAATCGTAACAACATTTGCAGCGGGAACAGATGCACCGGGTGAAAGCACAAAAATAACAGTTGAGCTCAATGAGCCAATTGGAGACGTCGCCATAGTTCAATCAGAAACAGCAATGGGATTTATCGTTCAATATTTGAGAATTATGTATAACTACGGAGCTGCAATGGTCGGAATAATTTGTGTACTAGTTATCGCAGTAAGTGGAATGCAATATGCATTTAATTCTGAATCTGCGGAGGAAGCAAAAAAAAGAATTATCAATTCTTTGAGTGGACTCGCCGTACTCTTCTTATCAGCAATCTTCTTATATTTTATCAATCCAAACTTTTTCCAAGCCGGATAAACAAATGAAAAAAACAATCCACACAATTGGTAAGATTTTCAAAAAAAGTATAATTACACTTAGTCTTATATTATGCTTAATTGCAGTTGCGCAACCGGTAATAGTTCATGCGGAAGACACAACATGTGCAAACAATACACAAGATAGTAATGATACGGGGACGGCTGTCAGCAACCCTTGCGTTGTTCCACCAACTATCCCAAAACCAGACACATTGCCAGGCCCGAGCACTGCTACTGACACAGGGCTCAATCATGAAAGATATTTGATCACTGATCTCATACCAACCTTGATTCGCGGAGCTATAAATCTCCTCGGGGGAATAACTATTATCGCTATCATGTATGCGGGTATCCAATACCTAACAGCATTTGGAGATGACACAAAACTTGAGGCCGCAAAGAAAAATCTTATCTATGCAATAATAGGTTTGATGATAGCAATGTTCTCATACACAATAGTTCGTATAATTAGCGACGTACCACTTTCTAGTACAAATGAAATCCCGGAAGCAACAAGTGATACTACATACCAGGTACCATAAAAAATCATGAAAAAATTATTCAATAAAATTCGAACTTCAGCAATGGTTCTCTGCCTACTCGCACTACCACAAATAGTTAATGCAAAAGTTAACTTGGAAAGTGTATTCAAAAAATACAGAATCAACGGTAGGACTGAATACAGCGAACTCAACAATGTGGCGAATTTGCCGGATCCGGATGTAATCGATTTAATTATAGAGATTATAAAAATAATATTACGAATATCCGGCATACTTACATTCTTGGCACTAAGCATCGGTGGTATAATGTACATAATTTCGAGAGGTGAAGGTGACGGGACAATGCTTGAGAATGCAAAGAAAACAATGATCTGGTCAGTTGTCGGAGTTATTATAATCATGTCCGCTTACGCAATCGTCTACGGAATCACCACAATAAAATATAACGTATAATTGCATGAAAAAAATTCTACAAAAATTAAGTTATCTTGGAATAATGTTGCTAGTGCAATTGTCATCAGTAAAACTTGCATATGCTGATGCGGCAACTGATGCGGCGGCGAATGCCGCCGGAGACACAGGCCCAACAACGGCACCTCCACCAGGTACAGACCTTTCAACACTCGATCAAGAGACGGGCATACGTATAAACAATGCTTTCAAACCTATCAATGCACCCGAGGCAATAAATCAAAATTACACGAGTGACACAGTGAATGCATTTCTACAATTCCTTGCCGGAAGTATTATAGAACTCACAGCAGGGGTAGCGATTTTCGTACTTGTTATCGCAGGTTATATGTTCGTCACCGCAGGCGGTGACCAAGGCCGAATAGACAAAGCCAAAGAAATCATCAAATACACAATCTTCGGAATCCTAATGGTGATACTTTCATTTGTAATCATTAAAAGCGTCATCTCACTCGTCATCGAAGTCGATACTTTTTAAATCACTTCTATCCTGGGAAAAAGTGATTCACCTTTTTTTACGCTATAACTTCCTTGAACTTCAAACATGTTTTCAAAATTGAAATCATCTGTGGATAAGCCAAGTGATTCAAAAACTAAAACAGCTTTATCAGGAATAAATGGAAGCAACATAACCGCCATCACACGTATCACTTCAAGTAAGTGAAATAATGCAAATGCCAGTTCATCGTTTTTTGAGCTGTCTCCTTCGGCGGCAAGCTTTGCGAGTGCCCAAGGCTTGTTATCTTCTACAAATTTATTTGCGTATTCAGCGACCTGCATAGATTTTTCAGTTGCAAGCTTGATATCATAATCTTCAAAAGCCTTGGCATAATCAGCATACAATTCTTCAATCGTTTTTAATGAATGTTCACCACCTTTATCAGCCATTGATTTACTTATCTTGCCATCAAAATATTTCTCCACCATTGCAACTGTACGAGAAACCAGGTTCCCAACATTGTTTGCAAGATGCGCTTCGTAGCTTTCGAGAAAACGATCTTTTGAGAAATCCCCATCATCTTGAGTTGGCACTTGAGAAAGCAAATAATAACGAAGCGCATCCGCCCCGTAAACAGCCGCAAACTCTATCGGATCAACTACATTCCCAAGTGACTTACTCATTTTTTTACCTTCTGAAGTGACAAATCCATGCACGTATAATTTTTTTGGTAACGGTAAATTTGCAGATTTAAGCATAGCCGGCCAATATATCGCATGAAATTTCATAATATCTTTCCCAATAATATTTATATCTGTTGGCCAGAATTTTTTATAATCCTCAGAGTCCTGCGCATACCCAAGTCCAGTCAGATAGTTCGCCAAAGCGTCCGACCAAACATACATCACATGTTCAGGATCGTCAGGAACAGGCACTCCCCAAGGAAGTACTGATTTTGGACGAGAAAAACTAATATCATTCAAATCCTTTAACATATTTTTTATTTCCGAAACTCGAAACTCAGAAACAACCTGAAGTTCTATGCCAATATGTTCATTTAACCAAGGAATATATTTTGAAAGTTTGAAAAAATAATTCTCTTCTTTGAGTACTTCAGGCGCACGCATGTGATTTGGACACATACCATCTACCAAATCCTTCTCTAGCATGTAATTTTCACACCCTGAGCAATAAAGCCCTTCGTACGCAGCTTTGTATATATCACCTGCATCAACAAGTAATCTCCAAAGTTTCTGAGCTCCGGCTTTTAACATTTCGTCTGAAGTTCGAAGAAAAAGATCATTGCTTATATTTAACTTTTCACACATATCTTTGAAATATGGCACATTGTGATCAAGTAATTCTTCAGGGGTCATACCTTCTTCTTTTGCAGTTTTATAAATTTTTGTCCCATGCTCATCGGTACCGGTTGTAAACATCACGTCAAAACCGGCTAATCTATAAAATCGTGCCAAAGCATCCGCCTGCACAAATTCAAGAGCATGCCCAATATGCGGTTTCGCATTTGGATAAGCTATAGCTGTCTGAATAGTAATCTTCTTTTGCATAAATTTTGAAATTCGTAAAAAAGTAACCACACTCTATACCAAAGATAACACATCTAACAAGCCAAGATGCACTATATTTAGTGAATCTCAGGCTGATTTTGATACCAAACGAAGTCCGTAAATGGTGAAGCTTGGTCTAGTGGGCGAATAACATCAATACTCTGAACAAAATCTTCATTTGGACTATGCCCATCTGCACTAATGTGAACTGCGCTACAGGCGATAGTAAAGCGTTCTCCGGCCGCTATGTCAGGGTTTGGATTAACCCTATAATAAAGATCATAGTCATTTGCATTGTAAATAAGCGGAAGTTCAGGGTCTGTTGGCGGTATAACATTCAAATAATTAGTCAGCATCAGTTCGTTATTTCCATGTGAAGAGAGGAAATCAGAAATCATATAATCCGGATGGAAAATATAATGGAATCCACCATCCGCAAAATTATTACTATATGCATCTATATCAAGATAAAGCGAATCAGCGGTAGCATCGAAAGTTGCACCCTCTATAATGTCGTAATACTTACCTTTTTGAAAAGGTAGGGCATCAGCACTTGTACCAAATGTAGATGGAGTATCCGGAGTATTGTGAGTTACATCATTAATTGGGAAATAATCAGAAATCGCTTCAAGGGCACCCAAGGAATCACCTAACGAACGATTACCCAAAATCTTCCAACGAAGCACGTCGTTTAACATAATGAGTGAAGGATCATTGCTCGTGGTATTATCAGGATAAGCAGTGTTCACTATATAATATTCAACATTAAAAACATTATTACCATTCAGTGGAATCACGACTGATTCTCCGGATTTCAAAACTGCAAAACCATCTGCTGTTTTATTTTCAAACACACATGGATTCCTACCACCTCGTGCAGTAACTGTATAAGAATATTTTGATTGTGAAACTTGAGAGATATCTTCTTCATCAAACGCATCTGTAACAAATGGGATAGAAGAAGTTTGCGAGATATCTTCGCCTGCATTGTTCACACTAACTTGCAAAAGTGCATCTTCAACGCCGGCCTCTGCACTATAATAAGCCTTCACTCCTTCCAAGAAATTTCGCTCTGAGCGAACTTCGTTGAGAAGCATGTAATTCACTGCAAAAGAAAGCACGATAAGTATCGACATAAAAAACAATGACATAACCAGTGCGGAACCTTTCTTTGAAACTAATTTATTCATAATTTTATTGTTACTTCGCGCCTTATTGCGCATAGCCAGTTCGCTTCGCTTCACGGCATGCGTGATGAAACTGTCGTTTGAATGTCAAAAGAAATACTATCTCGAATTTGACTATCCCCGGTAAGTGATAAATAAATCTGTACATATGGTGAAACAGATGGATCGGGCTGAGCCGGCTTAATAACAAAATATGCATTTTGAACTTCTAATTTTTCAAGATTCATATTTTGGAAACCATTATCTGCAGGACCATAATATCCATCCGCATTACTTGGCACCCAGCCGTTTTGACCTTCATTATATTCTTGTACGATTTTTTTCAGTACGACACATGGATCACCGGTAGAGTCGCAAGCATCCTCTGATTTTATAACAACTCTCTTGCCGTCCGGTCTTATAATTGCGAGAACATTCCCATTTATAGATTCACCAAAAGCGTCAATAGTATAACCTTCACAAGTTGCATTTCCAGGTTGATAACAGTCGTAAGCGATGCTAGCTCCACGCGCGACTTCTATCATTTCATCCATCAAGAAACGAGATTCAGAATAAAGTTTGCGGAGCTCATTTGTATCGCGCGCTGCGCGCGTCAAAAACAAATAGCTACTCGCAAGCGCTCCAATAAACATTGCAAATACAGTCATCGCAACTAGAAGTTCGATCAAAGTAAAAGCCTTACGATTACCTCGGTTTTTTTTCAAATCCAAATTTTTTATCGAAGATATTTTCATAATTAATTATTCCAATCGGTTAATTCTGTATAAAGTTTTATTTCTTTATCGTTCCCCCTATCCACATAGTAAACTTTGCTCTCCACCAATACTTTCAAAATATAGTTGTCAGGAAGCGTCAAATCGTATGAGCCACCAGGAGCATCTGAATTTAAAAGTACAGGTGTCACAGTAATAATCCTGTGAAAAGGTGTAGCATCCTCGCTTTCCAAATGTGAGTACTCAGTATAACTACCATTTAGATTAACATCCTTATATAATAAATCATCATCAGGAGGTGAAGGGGCGAAAACATTAAAATCCTCTCCAATCTGACCATGTGAATCAACTGCAAAAGCATAAGATCCGGATCCACTATAAATATCAGTCAACCAATTCCTATAATTCCTCCAGTTTGTGTCGCGAATATTTCTAGTAATTTCAATTCCTTCACGAGCGAGCTCAGTTGCAATTAGATGATTTTGATTCAAAGAATTCGCACGCATCATAGATATAGTCAACGATGAAATCGTGATAATAGTTGCCGACAGAAGTGAGATCGCGAGCAATACTTCTACAAGAGCGAAGCCACGAACGTGGCGGAGCTCACTACATAAGCTTCTTTTCTTAAACCAATTTTTTATCGAAGATATTTTCATAATTTCATTTAACTTGTTAGAAAAAAAGTCACTGATATCGAAAGTTAAGTTGCCCTGATTTATTAATAGTTAATATTCCATCATTCGGATAATCCGACAATGTATATGCAAAAGTCAAATCAACTGACCCAAATCCTAAATTATTTCCAAGTGATACACCACTTCCATCAAAGAATTGAACTGACCCCGTAGGCGGCTGGAACAAAACAGTCAAAACATGAATAGGTAAGCTATTCAAAGGAACGATCGATTGAAGTTCAACTCCGGATGCATGAGAAAGTGCTGAAGAAACATTCAAAGTATTACTACATTGACCGGCAGCATAATTACTCCAAACCGGAACATAAGAATTTTTATTTTCTTCAAAAGTATATCCTCTGCAAATTTGATTTCCATTTGGTGAGAGGAATCCACTCTTAACCTCAGTTTGATCAAACCTTAGATTACTAGCTACTTGCTCCACCGACATTTGCAACTTCACCTGCTGTGAAGCTCTCCCAAGAGTATAAAAAGCAGTGAGCATGATAAGACCAAAAATAGTAATCACAACTAGCAATTCGATTAGTGTAAAACCTTTTTTTGAATTCGGGGACTTCATCTTCAATTGAGTTAGATGCTAAACAAACTGACTCAATTGGAAAATTGGTCCAAGAATTGCATAAGCCATAATTGCCACAAGTATACCTACGAACAAAATTACAAGCGGCTCAAGTATAGTCATCAAATTCTTGATCGAGTGATCAAGTTCTTTTTCATACTGACTTCCTATTTTTTCACAAATAGAAGCAAGTGTCGCTGACTTCTCACCTATCGCAATCATCTGAGTAACTGTAGATGGAAAAAGCAATGGCGCATCTTCAAGGGATGAAGAAATCTTCTCACCTCTCTCAACTGACATCTGCACATCAGAAATTTTCTCACTATATAAAACATTCTTCATAGACTCACTCAAAATCTTAAGAGACTTCGTGATTGGAAGCCCTGATTCAACCAAAATTCCAAGTAAACTTACAAAACGAACAATTTCAGAATGTCTAAACAGTTCTCCTATAACCGGAAGTTTTAATTTCAAATAATCTAATTTAAATCTACCCATCACACTTGAACGATAAGCATTGAATGCAATGACGAGTCCGATCGAAACAATAACAACAGCAATCCAATAATTTGTAAGGAAGTCTGAAATCCAAAGTAGACATCTAGTCAAAAATGGAAGTGCATGCCCTGATTCAGAGAAAAACTTAAGTAGTTTTGGTAATACAAAAAGTACAATCACACCACCGGACAAGAAAAGAGCGATAAGTACTGTCGCCGGGTAAACAAGTGCGGAGCGGAGTTTAAGACCCATACCATAAGACCGTTCAAGCTGACTTGAAAGTTTAAAAAGCATTCTATCCAAATGCCCAACGGATTCACCACTTTTTACTATTCCAATTTCACTATCATCAAAAACTTCAGGAAAATTCTCCATCGCAGCAGAAAGCGTCTTACCTTTTTCAACATTGTATGCAAGCGTATTGATAATACGTCTAAGCCTCTCATTTTCAAATTTCTTTGAAAGAGTTTTGAGAGCTTCAAGTATCGACATACCGGCATCAAGCATTACTGCAAGTAAATGGAAAAAGTATGATTTCTCTTTTAAACTAACGTTATGATTATCTATAAAGAAATCATTAATTCGTGAAAAAAGAGTATCATCCGAGTTATCATAAACACCATATACGATATCTTTTCTGTTAGAGGTATCTCCTAAATTTAACTCATTTAGAATTTTTTTAGTATCTTTTGAATCGTCTCTATTTGGCATATACAAATGATATTATTTTATATTTATTCTTGGTAATAACTTTCGATTGCGAGCGTAAACGTTACATTTGCAGATACATCACGTGAAACTTCTAGTACTTGTACGGAAATATTTTTGACTCTCATTCTTCTCGCATTCTTTTCAATGTCTGCGAGTAGATTGATAAGATCTTGATAAGTCCCTTCAAAACCTGTCGACATCGTGATCACTCCAACTTTTGTATTAGGATCTGCTTTAGCGAGTGAAAACCCGATATTTTTGAGCTCGATACCTCTACTTTGAGCCAATCTGTTTAAATCTTTTATAAGACCATCTTGGTCAACCTCAGTTGGTACTTGTGCAAGTAGCAGTTGTCTCTGCGCCGCGCTCTCCGGAATTGAAGCTTTCAAACTCTCCAACTCGGCAACCGAATTTTTAAGATCATTAAGCTTTTGCTCCGACGCTACCAAGTTTTGTGTATCTTGAGCCAAAACTCCGCGCGAAGGTTGTATATAATACATATAAACCACCAGTATGGCAAGTACTAATATAAGCGAAATGATGTTTTTCTTATTTTGCATTGGATTTAATAATTAGTTTTTATTGATTTAATTGTTACTTCGTACCTTTTTTCGCAAGGCAAGCTTCACGCCTTGCGTCATTTTTCAAATTCAACATTCAGTGCGAAGCTGTAAACAGCTGCATTTGTAGGGCTAGTGCCCTTTACTACGGATGGTACAAAAACATTTTTAACAAATGGTTTGTTATCCAAAATATTTATAAGATCAGCCACTCTATTGAACGACTGAGCGAGTACTGCAGTAGTAATTGTCCCATTTTCATTACCTGAATAAGAACGATAAACAATATCATCAGGTGTCGCATCAAGTAACAATGTCAAAATTTCTGACCATTTCACATCAACTGAATTTATCTTTTCAACAGCTTGGCTCGCAATCATCAAATGTTCTATTTGATCAGCTTCCAACTTAGTCATTTCCGCTTCAACTTCTTTCATTTCAGAATCTACCAAAGATTGCTCACCGGCAACATTTGCTATCGAATAAGCCAAAAACACCGCATAGAAAACAGTAGCTACTGTCAAAACAGCAACTATTTTATGTGAAAAACTCCACTTTGCCTTCAATTTAGAAGCCAGATCCAAACCTTTGTCATGAGATATTTGAGCCATAACGTTTTAATTTAACTATTAAATCTAAATATTCTACCACAAAAACCCTTAAAAAACAACGCTGTAATAAAGAGAACACACAAGCGCAAAAATAAAAAATGTTGACCACAACGGCGACAAAGTGTACACTTTAGTTGTAATAAATAATAATTTTTACTATGAAAACAAAATTAATCGGCATAAAACAATTTAGAAAAGATATAACTACTCTATGGAAAGACTCACAAAAACAAAACATACGATATATAGTTATGTATCATGCAACTCCGATTTTTGAAGTAAACCCAATAGATCAAAAGGATATAACTCTTGAGAATCTAGCTTTTGACGTTGAAGAGGCTCGCGCAGATATAAAGAAAGGAAAGGTATACACGCAAGAAGAAGTATATAAAGAACTTGGTATTTAATGGCAAAATATAAACTCATATTTACAGAACGATCTGTAAAGGATTTAAAGAATTTAGAGAAACAGGTAGCAAAAAGAATAGTCGATAAACTTGGGTTTTTCACCGAGCAAACTGACCCATTGTCATTTGCAGACAAATTAAAAAATCCAAAATTCGGAACGTATAAATTCAGAATTGGAACCTATAGGGCGATTTTTGATATTGATAAAGATAGTAATGTCACTATTCTTCTCGTGTTAACAATCAAGCACAGAAAGGAGGTATATAAAGACATCTAAACATGCAAAAAAAGAAACATTTCATCACTCTAAACGAAGGCTTCACATGTAATAATTGCGGTATCACTATACCGGCAGCCAATAAAACATGTCGGAATCACTGTACGACATGCCTATATTCTTTGCATATTGATGATATATTACCGGGTGATCGAGCTAGCAAATGCCTTGGTTTGATGCAGCCTATTTCACTTGGAATAGACAAGAAAAAAGGGTACATAATTACCCATGAATGTAACGCATGCGGGAAAATCCAGAACAACAAGACTGCAGAGGATGATGATTTTGACAAATTAACCGAATTACTCACGAAAACTAATTTAAAAAACACAGTAAGATAAAAGTCCGAAATGGCTTGTTTGAGCTAAAAAACTATGCTAAAAGTCTGCACGTGCAGACCCTTTAAAATCAAAGTACTTGAATATTTCAAAAATTAAAAAAGGTTCAAAAATAATAGTCGCTCTATCGGGTGGTCCGGATTCGGTATATTTGTT
The DNA here is from genome assembly GCA_030700255.1 of Candidatus Peregrinibacteria bacterium. NCBI lineage: Bacteria > Candidatus Peregrinibacteriota > Candidatus Peregrinibacteria bacterium. Next base: position 57,269 of record JAUYJN010000015.1, read on the forward strand.
GCATCAACTCAAAAAACTCGAGAAATCTTTGAAAATCACACTAATTGCGGCTCATCTAAATCATGGCACACGTTTTGCGAGCAATAGAGATGAGCGATTTTGTAAAAAGTTATGTGAAAAACTCAACGTAAAATTCGAATCAAAAAAATTAAATCTAAAAGGCGTGAAAAATTTCGAAGAGACAGCGCGCTCCTCGCGCTACGGTTTCTTTGATGAATTAAAGAAAAAATACAAAGCTACTTATATTGCAACAGGGCACCATATAAATGACTCAATTGAAACTGTATTGCTAAATCTCACGCGTGGCTGCGGACTCCAAGGTCTAACTGGAATTCAAGATAGAGACGACATTATCCGTCCTATCAAAAATATGCGCAAAGAAGAGATTTTGAATTATCTCAAGAAAAACAAAATCAAATTTATCGTTGATTCTTCAAATAAGAAAAATACCTACACACGAAATAAAATTCGAAATTTGATTCTACCTGTTCTGAAAAAAATCAATCCAGGGATCGAAAACACTTTCGCAAAAAATATCGAACATTTTGGCAAGCTACAAAGCTTTTTAGAAGGACTGGCAAAAGATTGGCTAAAAACGAATGACAATAAATCAATCAATAGATTCTCAATTTTAGAATTCAAAAAACTAGATGAAATCCTACAAAATGAAATCCTTATATATATATATAAAGGAATGACTGGTTCAACAAACGGACTCTCTACAAAACAAATCGAAAATACGAGAGAAATTATTTTGAAAAACAAAAATTTGAAAGGCAAACTCGCAAACACAAAATTTAAAACAGAATATGGACAATGCACTTTTGGAGAAAAAAATACAGAAACACTAAATGTGAAAATCAAAGTAACTAATGTATCAAAAGCCCCTTCGAAAAAAGTCAAAAACACAATATACATCGCAAGTATAAGCCATCCGGAGAAACTACTGGTCCGCACATGGCAACCGGGAGATAAATTTCAACCACTAGGAATGAAGGGAACGAAAAAACTTCAAAATTTCTTCACGGATAGAAAAATTCCAAAATCAAAAAGAAAAACAATACCTATAATCATATACAAAGATGAGATTGTTGCAGTTGGTGATTTAGCAATTAGCGAAAAATATAAAATACATCAAAACAATGAAATACTTGAAATTACAATCAACTAAAATGAAATTCACACAACAGCTCACTTTAATTATATTCATATTCTTTATATTTGCTGGCAAAACTTTCGCGGGTGCCCCTGCCGTAGTATCAATAGTTCTTTGTGATAATTTAATGGAAAATTATAATGAAGGTATGGTGGGGGTAAGGGATGGGCTCACTGAAAATCAGCTTCAAAAACTAGGCGCAAAATACGTGTATCAGCTAAAAAATGCCATTCCTGTAATAGGTCATTATGGTTACGAGCGAGAAATTACGAAATTCGGCTTTTCATTATTATATTTTTGGCACAGAAACATCCATGGCGATGAAGAGTTTCTTACTGAAAATGAAACGAAAACAATAGAAGAGAAATGGACAATGCTCAAGGATCATAAAAAGCACATAGGGAAGGGAAGGCTGTATAGAAAACATATAGGTGATTGGATCATAACGCACGACAGCAAACCAGGCATTTTTAGTTTTTTAAATAGATTCAATTAATATAGTCATGAAATCATACACCTATTGACTTAGCGTTTCATATTTGATATGATATCATCATAATTATGAAATACCAAAAAATACTTTTACAACAACTCGGGCACTTGCCTTACTTTGATAAAGGGGCAATATGCCAACTAAGTGAACAGTATGGACTTAAAAAAACAACAGTCGATGCCTATATTAGTAGATCTTTAAAACGCAGAGAACTACTCGCGCTTAGAAATGGATTATACGTCACAAAAGAGTTCTATGATAAAAATAAAAATGATATCTCTTATTTGTTTTATTTAGCAAATATACTACGCACACCATCGTACGTAAGTTCATGGACAGCCCTCCAGTATTACAATCTAGCAACTGAAGCTATATATGGAGTAACCTCAGTGACTACAAGAGTAACAAGAGATTACACAACCAAAGCGGGTAATTTCCGATATCAGTCGATGAAAAACGGACTATTTACCGATTTCAATTTGCAAAAAGGAACTTTTGATTTTTTCATCGCTTCACCATCAAAGGCTTTGTTCGATATGTTATATTTTAAAACAAATCAATTCAGAGGATTATCCATAAAAGACATCGAAATTATTATTGAAGAATTACGAATAGACTTTGATGAAATGGCCAAGAGTGAACAAAAAAAATTCTACAAAACACTTAAACATTTCTTATCATGAGTGAACAAATTATAAAAATTCTACAAAATAGACTGACAATATCCAAAGATACTGGTCCTGAGACGCAACAAAATGCATTAAAAGAAGAGCTGCAGTTTTATATTTTAAATTTCATTTACCACCATCCAAAATACAAAGAATGGGTTATGTATGGAGGTTCAGCATTACGTATTATGCACGGCCTTGATCGAATGTCCGTCGATCTGGATTTTGAAATAAATCATCCTATTACAGGGCAATTCCTAGAAAATTTGAAAAATGAAATTGAATATTATTTTCAAAAAACATATGAAACTACAAAGAATTTTCTAAAAATCAAAATAACAAACAATAGAGGGCTGACACTCAAATTCAACATAGGAAATCTAATCCCAGGATACACATCGGATTGGATACACGTGAAAATAGACCTCAATCACTTTGTGGCACCAAAAACAAGTGTCACAGAACGATGGCCAATAAACCAAGGACAATTGTCATTCGTTATTCTTACATACAATATGGCCTCACTCATGGCTAGTAAAATTTGTGCAGTTTTCTTACGTGGCACTCGTGGTGTGGGTAAAAACATCTACAACGAAAAAGGACGTGATATATATGATTTACTTTGGTATATGAGACAAAAGGCCGCGCCTAATTTTGATTATTTATCAGCCAAAGGAATTGAAGTGAAAAACCTTCATAAACTTTTTGTAAAATTAACACTTAAAATGAATAAAGTAAGTGATAAAAATTTAAAAGACGATCTTACCGACTTATTCTTAGATAAAAACTTTATTCGTAATTGGCTGGAAAATTGGATGGAAACCTATTCGAAACTAATAAAATCATATGACATAAGAACCGTTACAAAACTTACAGATGTGGGTATGACTGTAGACTACAGTACAAATGCACTTTCATTTATTTACTTTTACGACACCGAAGAAGGATCAAAATTTATGATAAAATATCGACTAAGCGACTATTGGCTCGAAGACAAAGAAGGAGAGTTGCCAATTAAAATAAGCGACTACATTGTCGAACGTATGACAGCTGAAGCAAAAGCCGCGACAGGCAAAAAGGTGATGAAACAGAAGCAATACGCCACATTATTCTACAAAAAAACAGAAAAATTTCTCGAAAAAACAAATCGAGTCGTACTGGGAAAAGGCGTTACCACCAAGGTCATAAGAATGACAGCTGATAATTTTGATCCGAAACAGCAGATCGTTCTTGACAAAAATGCCCTGCTGTCTTCAAAACTGAATGATCTGCTAATGTAAAGGCTCTCCTACCCAAAAAACAAAGAAAAAATGGTCGACCTCGTTTTATTACTGATTAGTGGGAAGTATAAAATGTGACTTACTTCCGCTTCTCCGAAGTCAGACAATTCAATGCACCCATTTGATACACCCCCGGGAGCAAACCTTGAATTGGAATCACTCTCACGCCGGCCTGTTGATACACATTTATTGCCGCTTCATCGAGTTCGGGAATCCCATATTGCGGAAGTGAAATTTGCGTAACCGGTTTATTACCATCCTGAAAATTTTCAACCAGAACATTGTTATAACTCATCGGGGGATATAGGGAATTTTGGGTTGCTGTTTCGCTTTAGTTTTGGCTTATGTAAGCTGTTAAGTGCAATTTATCTACTTAACGATTTAGTTATGTTTAAAAAAAAGGGATTTTAGTTGGATAAATTCATCCCTTCTATTCCCCCACCTCATTCAACCGCTTCTTCTCATCACCCTGCAGGTAGGTTTCCTTTGAAATCACACTACGGCCAAGTTCTTTTTCCGTCAGCTTGCGAGCATTACCGGCCACACCTCCGCCGCGTTGTGCGACCTTTTTATTTTTAGGCATTCCACTTGGCTTTTCTTGAACGGAAATTTCAGTGGTCACCTTTTCTCCAAGCATAGTAAAAATTAATTCCAAGTCGGTCATATTATCGCGCAAATTCGCCTTTGATGTATTGGGAATATTTTTGAACTTCTTATATTTACTCGGGGTCATACCAAATGTAGCCTGGGATATTTCGGCGGTCAAAATCGCATAATCCTTTGCATGAGTGAGACCACGATCTTTCCATTCATCAGTCAAATCCTGGCGAATGGCAATGCCACGCAAACGCTTATCAATCCAATCTTTTGGATAACCTTTTTTTTCATAAAGCTTCTTTATCCTCTCCTGTGCCAACTCCGGATTTTCTATTTCATCAAGTCGCTCTTTACCCACCTCCGCCAACCACATCTTAAAAGGTTCAGCTTTTGGTGATGGGATTGATTGGATAAGGCGAAATGCATTTTTGGTATTTACACAGTCGGTAGAGTATTTTTTACCGTCGGCACTTTCCAATTTCAGTTGTAAACAAATCGTTAACAACTGAGATTCTCTTTGCTTTAATACCCCCCAATATTGACGAGGAGAAGGGCTTTCAGTTAGCGCCTCCACAATGTCCACCACAGAATAAAACCATTCGTTATCATGCCAAATACGGCGAATCTTTATAAAGAACCCCGCCCACGGACGGGGTATCAACCCGCCAAAGGCGAGCAGCTCCGCTTTAGAACATGCCAGCCGTGCCATTTTTTCCCGCCTCACCTTTTCCTTTAACCCACCCTCCATCTTTAACTCGCCTTTTTCCCACCATTTCCCCACCCATGACCTCCGTTATCCCCTCAGTAGGTGAGTGCGCGTATACCACGAAACATTTTCATTCTCACGCAACTCGAAATGGTGATTTTTGGCTTATTACTCATGTTTTTTGCCTATTTTTGTCTAGCAATTTTGACGGATTTTTGTTAATATTTTCTTCTAATAATCCTTAAACATAAAAGATATGTACAATAAAAAATCAAGCGGACTCGTGGGAGAAAACACCCTGCAGGAATCAAACGGACTCGTGGAAAATACCCTGCAGAAATCCGCCGGACTCAGGGAAAATACCTTGCAGAAATCCGCCGGGGTCAAGGCGAAAAACGATCTTTTGGCGGCAAAAAACCTTCATAAAAAATTTATTTCCCTTGGCAATCAACGAAATAAAATTACTCACGAACTTATCCTTCTGATTCCCGAGATCTATAAAAAAGAGATTTATAAATCTTATGGTTGCGCGAATATTTACGAATACGCCGCACGATTTGGCGGTGGAATCTCCGCCGGAGTCGTGGATAAAGTTATAAAAGTTGAAAAAAAATTAAGCGAATTCAGATGTCAAAATTTGTTTGAAACCGAGAGAGAGAAAGTAGTTCACAAAATCGCTATAGTGGCTTGCTTTGCTACAAAAGAAAACGAGAAAGAGTTGATAAAAGTGGTCGAAAATCTGCCAAAGGCGGCGGGGATGGAATATTCGAGAGAAATGCGAGGAAAAATCTCACGTGCGCCGATGAAAATTGAGCTCGACGCCGTGATGCGAAATCAACTTGAAAAAATGAAACAAAAAATGAAGGTGCAATCTAACAAGGAAATATTGAAACGGCTTATACAAGCCCAGTTCGACCACTTTTTCCCCGGG